>CANQPF010000046.1 GCA_947625665.1 uncultured Clostridia bacterium
ACAACTACCAATACAACAGTAAAATTAAAAGATAAATATATATATGCGTATGCTGATGAAGGGGTAAAATATATAAATACTGAAACATTAAAAGAAGAAAAGAATATAGAAGTATATAGGAATAATAAATTATTTGCACAAAAGAGAGGTGACTTATGGGGATTTATATACAAAGAAGGAAATGTAGCAGTAGATTATAAATATGATAAAGTTACAGAATTTAATAAATACGGATATGCAGGAATAAAGAAAGACGGAAAATGGGGAGTTATAAAATCAAATGGAGAAGTACTACTTGAACCAATATATGAAGTTCAAGAAGTTAATGAAAATGGATTAGACTTTATCGGAAAATATTATGGAGTAGAATATGGTTTTGGAGAAATGTATTATACAGATCAAAGTGAAGTAAAAACAGAAGGCGATGTTGAGGAAACAACTAAAACCACAACTACAAATGATGGAGATTTTAAATATGAAACAACATTTAGTTATGATTAAAGACTAAAGTTTAAGAAGGATTACGATATAAAGTAACCCTTCTTTTTTTTATGAATATAATACAAAAAAGAAAGGGGTGTCAAATGAAGATTAAATATTTTGATAATGCAGCTACAACCAAAATTGATAAAGAAGTATTGAAAGAGATGATGCCATACTTACAAGAAGAATATGGGAATGCATCTGCAATGTACACATTAGGAAGAAATGCTAAAAAAGCAATTGAAAGAGCAAGAAAGCAAGTAGCAGAGTTAATTAATTGTGAACCAAGTGAAATAATATTCACCGGAAGTGGCTCAGAAAGTGATAATACAGCTATAAAGGGAACAGCTTTATCATTAAGAAGAAGAGGAGCACATATAATAACGTCAAAAATTGAACATCATGCTATATTGGAAAGTTGTAAATATCTAGAAGATAAAGGCTATAGAATAACTTATCTAGACGTTAATGAAAATGGATACATAGATATTGAACAGTTGAAGAAAGAAATAACAAAAGGAACGATACTTATAAGTGTAATGTTTGCAAATAATGAAATAGGGACATTAGAGCCAATTAGAGAAATAGCAAAAATTGCAAGAGAAAATAATATATTATTTCATACAGATGCTGTGCAAGCTGTAGGAAATATTCCAATTGATGTAAAAGAAATGGAAATTAATATGCTATCTATGTCAGGACATAAAATTCATGCACCAAAAGGGATAGGAGCATTATATGTAAAAGACGGAATACCATTTAAGAGATTTATAGATGGAGGATATCAAGAAAAAAACAGAAGAGCTGGAACAGAAAATGTGGCTGGAATTGTGGGATTGGGAAAAGCTTGTGAGATGGCAAAAAATAATTTACAAGAACATATGCAACAATTAGAAAATTTAAGAGATTATTATATTTCACAAGTTGAAAAAAATATAAAATACATTAGGGTAAATGGAACATTAAAAGATAGGTTACCAGGAAATGCGAACATTTCATTTCAGTTTATAGATGCAGAAGCATTACTTTTAAAGCTCGATGAAAAAGGAATTTGTGCATCGGCTGGATCAGCTTGTACAACAGGGGATCCAAAACCATCACATGTTCTAAAAGCAATAGGGCTAAAAGATGAAATTGCAAATGGAGCATTAAGAGTTTCTTTTAGTGAAGAAAATACAAAAGAAGATGTAGATTTTTTAGTTACAAATTTGGTAGAAATTGTAGAAGACTTAAGAAAAAGTTCAAAAGAATATATAAATAAAGCGAAGAAATAACAATAAATTTGCGTAATAAAACTGTTATATGATATACTATTGACATGTTTAGAATTAGTAATATAAAAGTAAGAGAGAATCTAACAAGTCAAGAAATATTTGATCTTGTTGTTAAAAGAAATAAAATAAATAAGCAAGATATTTTAAACTGGCATATTTCCAAGAAGTCAGTAGATGCAAGAAAAAAGAACGACGTTCATTATACATATAGTATCGACATTGAACTAAAAAACGAACAAAGATATGAACATAAATTTGAAAAGATAAAAGAAAATAAACTTCCAAAAATTAAGGTTCGTCGTTCTAGTAATTATCAACCTGTTATTGTAGGGGCTGGACCAGCAGGTCTTTTCGCTGCGTTTACATTTGTGGAGAATGGGATAAAACCAATTATAATTGAACAAGGACAATCAGTAGAACAAAGAAAAAAGACGGTTGATGAATTTATGGAAAAAAGAAAATTAAACCCAATGTCAAATATTCAATTTGGAGAAGGAGGAGCTGGAACCTTTTCAGATGGAAAATTAACAACAGGAATAAACAGTCCATATTGTAGAAAAGTTTTAGAAGAATTTGTAAACTTTGGAGCTCCAGAGCAAATATTATATCTATCAAAGCCACATTTAGGAACAGACAAATTAATAGATATAATAAAAAATATGCGCGAATATATAATCTCAAAAGGTGGAACGTTTTTATTTAATGAAAAAGTTACAGATATACAAATAAATAATGAAAAAATATCAGCTGTAAATTGTATGAAAAAAGACAAAGAAGGGAGTGCGGAAAACAGAACAGTTAAGACAGATTGCGTTATTTTTGCAATAGGACATAGTAGTCGTGAAACATTCAAAATGCTTTATAATAAGGGAATTAGTATGAAAGCAAAGAATTTTTCTGTTGGAGTTAGAATAGAACATCTACAAGAAGATATTAATAAAGCACAATACGGAACACAAACAAAATTAAAACTACCACCTGCAGAATATAAATTAGCATACCATGATAATAATGGTCGTTCTTGCTATACTTTTTGTATGTGCCCAGGAGGACAAGTAGTACCATCTTCAAGTGAAGAAAGGACAATAGTAACAAATGGAATGAGTAACTTTTTACGTGATGGAAAAAATGCCAATAGTGCTGTATTAGTGAATGTTACTCCAGATGATTTTGAAAGTGATTCACCATTATCTGGGATTGAATTTCAAAAGAAAATAGAACAAAAAGCTTTTGAATTAGGAGGAAAGAATTACAATGCGCCAATTCAAAAAGTAGAAGACTTTTTATTAAATAAGCCATCTACAAACATAGGAAAAATAACTCCAACATATAAACCAGGGTATACTCTAACAAATATTTCAGATCTTTTTCCTGATTTTATTAATGAAACTTTAAGAAGAGGAATAAAATATTTTGATGAAAGATTACATGGATTTGCAAATCCTGAAGCAATTTTAACAGGACCAGAAACAAGAAGTTCGTCACCAGTTAGAATATTAAGGAATGATAACTTAGAAACAAATATTGATGGGATTTATCCTTGTGGAGAAGGAGCAGGGTATGCAGGAGGAATTATGAGTGCAGCAGTAGATGGAATTAAATGTGCAATAGCAATTTTAGAAAAAGGAGAGTAGGATGAAAAATAAAAGAGTAATAGCAATTTTTGTGTTAGTTATGATGTTTTTATTTTTAGCAGTTTTAGTAAAAACAGGGGCAACTGATAAATTTGACACAGCGGTAACAAATTTGGTTCACAACACTATACCTGAAAGAGTACAAAATGTATTAAAAGCAGTAACTACTTTAGGTGGAACAAAAATATTGCCAATTATAATTATCACAATAGCAGTTACAGTTTTTTTAGTAAAGAAAGAAGATGAAGCATTTTTCATTATAATAAATTCAATAATTAGCACGATTTCATATCTTTTATTAAAAAGTATAATAAAGAGACCTAGACCGTATCCTTTTAGATTCATAGAAGAAACAGGATATAGCTTCCCATCAGGGCACGCAACTAGCAATATGGCATTTTTTGGACTACTGATATATTTGACTTGGAAAAATGTAGAAAACAAAAAAATTAAGATTTTAATAACAATAATTTTAAGTTTTTGGATTTTACTTATTGGTACTACAAGAATATACTTTAATGTGCATTATCCAAGTGATATAATAGGAGGAATTATATTAGGTACAATTTGTATTTTAGTAGTAGATACGCTTATAGATAAAAATATTGTAAAAACTTTAAAAAAAGAAAAAAATAATGTATAATAATGAAGAAAATATAAATTGGGGTAAAATATGAAAAAATTAGCAAAAATCAATAAGTTCATATTACGTTGCTTTTGGATACTAGTACTTGGAAGTATATTTGGTTATTTTATTGAAATGGCATATTCCATAGTATATACAAGAACTTTTGAGATAAGACAAGGACTAATCTATGGACCTTTTATACAAATATATGGAGTAGGAGCATTAGCATACTATTTTTTAGTAAAATCAGAAAAAGATCCTAAAAAAGTGTTTATAAAAGGGATGCTTTTAGGAGGAGCTTTAGAGTATTTGTGTTCATTTTTACAAGAAATATTTTTTCACTCTGTATCTTGGGATTATAGTGAATTATTTTTAAATTTTAATGGAAGAACATGTGTACAATATTGTTTTTATTGGGGTATCATAGGAGTATTCTTCTTAAAAGCAGTATATCCAGGATTAGTGAAGATTGATAAGTTTTTAGATAATAAAAAAATAATAATATTATCATACTTATTTATGATATTTATAATATTTGATGTATTTATATCAATTGTAGCAACAACAAGACAAAACGAAAGAGCAGAAGGAATTGAAGCAAAAAACTACTTTGATCAGTTTTTAGATAGAACATATCCAGATGAAATGTTAGATAAAATTTTTCATAATAGGAAAAAAATGGAGTGATTTTGAAGATAATAAAGCTTAAACAATTTGAGAGGTGGAAATTTTGAACATAAGAGAAATACTTCGTAAATCAGAAGTAATTTTAATGATAATAATCATATTATTTATAATAATTGGATCAATAATTTTTACAATTATATTAACTAATAGAGGAAAAGATAATAAAGAAAAGGAAGAATATGTACAAGAATTAGAACAGATAGAAGCTAAAGAAAAAGAGGAAGATGTATTAACAGTAACTAGGTCACAAGATACACCAGAACCAACGCCACAGCCTGAAGCTGAACCAACACCAGTACCATTAGATCCAATGTATCAAGGATATCCTATTGCAGGGAAAATAACGATACCAAAAACTGGAGTAAGCACACCTTTTTTAGATAGTGTATCAGTAAGTGGAATGGAAATAGCACCTTGCTTATTGTTAAAAAAAGGTGAGATTAATCAACAAGGATATATATATATAGTTGGACATAACTTTAGAAATGGTACATTATTTTCAGACAATGGTAAATTGGAAGTAGAAGATAAAATAACAATAACGGCAATGGATGGAACAAGTAGAGATTATCAAATTTATGATAAGTTTATAACAACAGCAGAAGATACATCATTTTTAAAAAGAGATGTATCAGATCATCCTGAAGTAATATTACAAAGTTGTACCGATGATGATGAAAATAGAATTATAATCTTGGCAAAATAAATGAGGTACCCACTTAATAGTTAAGTGGGTACAAATTTTTATATATTAGGACTAGCAACATCCATTTCTTCCTCCACCACAACAGCAGCAAAGTAATAAAATAAGGATGATTATCCAGCAGCAGTCATCTCCAAAGCCAAAACCACCACAACCTCTATTTTCTGGCATAGTCTAGACCTCCTTTCGTGATATGTTGAATTTCTGCATTTCCTTTGTATGATATATAATATGTTTTCTAAAAAATTTTGACACAGAAAAATAAAAATTTTTAAATGTTCGGTTTTAAAACAAAAAAAATTATGATAGAATTTTTAAAGATGATGTAAAGGAGAAAAGTAATGCCGGGTAAAAACAAAAAAGTAGGGGAAATATTTAGTGATTACAATGCAGAAACAAATATAATGCAAGCCGAAGTAGGTGCTCTTAATGTTAGCAAAAAAGATAATAGCTTAGGCATTATTTTGCATTCTTCAGAGTATTTAGAGATAAAAGATATTTGGTATTTAGAAAAATTTTTAAGAAATAGATTTAAATTCGAAAGTATAGACACAAAAATTGAATATGAAGATCAGGTTAAAATAAGACCAGTAGAAGAAGAGTGGGAAAATATAATTTGTTATATTTCTCATAGATATCCTCTTGCTAAAAATATGTTATTTAATAAAAGTGATATGGAAGTTGAAGGCGATAATATTAATGTCAAAATGCATATTCCAGGAAGACAATTTTTAAAAGCAAAAAAAGCGGATGTTGAAATAGAAAATACAATAAAAAATTTATTTGGAAAAAAGTATAAAGTTCAACTAACAGAACAAGTGACAGATGAAGATAGAAAACAATTAAAGGAAACAACTAAAAAAACTCAAAAAAGGGTCATTCAAAGAATGATGGAAGAGGCAGGAGCTACAAACATTGATAAGAAACCTGAAAGTTTAAAAGAAGTGAAGGTACAAGTTGAACCTGAAACAGAAAAAGTTCAAGATATTTCACAAGAAGAAACACCTTTAATACTTGGAAGAAATACGAATATCAAAGAACAGCAAGTCAAAATTGAAGAATTAAGTATTGATGATGGAAGAGTAATGTTATCAGGGGATGTATTAAATATGGACTCAAGAGAATTAAGGTCAGGAAAGACTTTGATGACTTTCGATTTATATGATGGAACAAGTACATTGACATGTAAAGCTTTTTTACAACCTGACAAGGCAGAAAATGTATTAAAAAGAGTAAAAAAAGCAAAAGGATTAAAAATAGTTGGAAATGCACAATTCGATCAATATGCTGGGGAACTTACAGTAATGGCAAATACAATAATAGAAACAAATGGATTAGAAAAAGTTGAGAGAAGAGATTTAGCAGAAGAAAAAAGAGTCGAACTTCACATGCATACAAAAATGAGTCAAATGGATGCAATGACATCTGCAACAGATTTAATAAAAAGAGCAATGAAATGGGGAATGAAATCAATTGCAATAACTGACCATGGAGTTGTACAAGCATTTCCAGAAGCACATAAATTACTTGGAAAAGATAATCCAGATATGAAGGTTATTTATGGTGTTGAAGCATATTTAGTACCAGACAATAACTCAATAGTTACAAATCCAAAAGGGCAAGATATTGACACAACATACTGCGTTTTAGATTTAGAGACAACAGGATTTTCAGCAACTACTGAGAGAATTACAGAAGTTGGAATAATGAAAGTAAAAAACGGAGAGGTAATAGATAAATTTAGTGAATTTGTAAATCCAGAAAAACATATACCAACAAAGGTTACAGAGGTAACAAACATTACAGATGACATGGTTAAAGATGCACCAACAATAAAAGAGATGTTCCCAAAAATATTGGAATTTATTAAAGGTAGTGTGTTAGTTGCTCATAATGCAGGTTTTGATATTGGATTTTTAAAACAAAATGCACAAAGACTAGGATATGAATTTGACTATACATATGTTGACACATTATCAATGGCAAGAGCGTTATTCCCAGATTTTAAAAAGTATAAATTAGGGAAAATTGCAGAGAAATTAGGAATCAAAGTTGAAGTAGCACACAGAGCTTTAGATGATGTTGACACGACTGTTAAAGTTCTAAAAGTAATGATGGAAGAAATAAAGAAACGTGGTGCAAAAAAAGTAGAAGATATTGACGACGTATGCGTAGATGAAGAAGCTAAAAAAGAGGAATACAAGAAACTAAAAACATATCATGCAATAATTTTAGCTAAAAATTATGTTGGATTAAAAAATCTATATAAATTAGTATCATTCTCACATTTAGATTATTTTTATAGAAAACCACGTATATTAAAAAGTCTTTATAAAAAATACTCAGAAGGTTTGATATTAGGAAGTGCATGCGAAGCGGGAGAATTGTACCAAGCAATAGAACTAGGAAAGCCAGATGATGAGATAGAAGAAATTGCAGACAGTTATGACTATTTAGAAATACAACCAATAGGAAATAATCAATTTTTAATTAGAAATGGCATAGTTGCAAATGAAGAAGAATTAAGAGATATAAATAGAAAGATAGTAGCATTAGGGGAAAAGTTAAACAAATTAGTGGTTGCTACATGTGATGTTCATTTTATGGATCCGCAAGATGAAATTTATAGACGCATATTAGAAGCGGGTCAAAAATATGATGATGCAGATAATCAAGCACCATTATATTTGAGAACAACGAATGAAATGTTAGATGAATTTTCTTATCTTGGGGAAGAAAAAGCTTATGAAGTGGTTGTAACAAATACAAACAAAATAGCAGATATGTGTGAAAAAATAAGTCCTATATCATCAGAAAAATGTCCTCCACATATCCCAGGGTGTGAACAAACAATAAAAGATATAGCCTATGGAAGAGCTCACGAATTATATGGAGATCCGTTGCCAGAAATAGTTCAAGAAAGATTGGACAAGGAGTTGGAATCAATCATAAAAAATGGATTTTCAGTTATGTACATAATAGCTCAAAAATTGGTGTGGAAATCAAATGAAGATGGATATTTAGTTGGTTCAAGAGGTTCTGTTGGTTCATCATTTGTTGCAAACATGACAGGAATTACAGAAGTTAATTCATTGCCACCACATTATAGATGTCCAGAATGTAAGTATTCAGATTTTACAGATTATGGATTTAAAAACGGTTTTGACTTACCAGATAAGGTATGCCCAAAATGCGGAGCACAAATGGATAAAGATGGAATGGATATACCATTTGAAACATTTTTAGGTTTCAATGGAGACAAAGAACCAGATATTGACTTAAACTTTTCAGGAGAATATCAAGCAAAAGCACATAAATATACAGAAGTTATATTTGGAAAAGGAACAACATTTAAAGCAGGAACTATAGGAACAATAGCAGATAAAACTGCATTTGGATATGTAAAAGGATATTATGAAGATAGGAATATACCGATTAATAAAGCAGAGATTGTTAGATTATCACACGGATGTACAGGAATAAAAAGAACAACAGGTCAGCACCCAGGAGGAATAATAGTAGTTCCAAAAGGAAGAGAAATATATGAATTCTGTCCAGTGCAACATCCAGCAGATGACCCAAAATCTGACATCATTACAACTCATTTTGATTATCACTCTATTGACCAAAACTTATTGAAACTAGATATATTAGGACATGATGATCCGACAATGATAAGAATGCTTCAAGATATAACAGGAGTAGATCCACAAAAAATACCATTAGATGATAAGAAAACTATGTCAATATTTAGTTCAACAGAAGCATTGGGAGTTACTCAAGAACAAATCCATTCAGAAGTTGGAAGTTTCGGAATACCTGAATTTGGAACTAAATTTGTTAGAGGTATGCTTGTAGATACAAGGCCTACTACATTTGAAGAATTGATACGTATATCAGGTTTATCACATGGTACAGATGTATGGTTAAATAATGCACAAGACCTAATTCAACAAGGAGTAACAACTCTAGATCAAGCAATTTGTACAAGAGATGATATCATGATATATTTGATAAAACAAGGATTACCACCAGATTCAGCATTCAAAATAATGGAGTCAGTTCGTAAAGGGAAAGTTGCGAAAGGTGTAGAACCAAAATGGCCAGAGTATGAGCAAATGATGAAAGACAACAATGTGCCACAATGGTATATAGATTCATGTAAAAAAATAAAGTATATGTTCCCTAAAGCGCATGCTGCAGCATATGTAACTATGGCATTTAGAATAGCATGGTTCAAGGTACATAAACCAACAGCTTATTATGCAGCATATTTTTCAATAAGAGCAGATGAATTTGATAGTGATATAATGATATCAGGAAAAGAAAAGGTAAAGAACAAAATGAAGGAAATTGAACTTCAAGGAAATCAAGCAACAGCAAAAGACAAAGGAATGTATTCTGTTCTTGAAATTGTATTGGAGTTTTATGAAAGAGGATTCAAATTTTTGCCTATAGATTTATATAAATCTGATAGTACTAAATTCTTAGTTGAAGAAGATGGAATTCGTCCTCCATTAAACAGTATACCAGGTTTAGGTACAGTTGCAGCTCAAGGGATTCAAGAGGCAAGAAAAGATGGAAAATTCATGTCAATTGATGATATGAAAATACGTTCAAAAGTAGGAAATTCAGTTTCAGACTTACTTAAAAAATTCGGATGTTTAGATGGAATGAGTCAAAGTAATCAATTAAGCTTGTTTGGATAACTGTTGTGGATTAAGAAGGGAATGTGGATAATATGAATGATATCCAAGAGATATTGACATTAAAAAATATGATAATTTATTTGGTTATAATAAATATAATAGGATTCTTGGCAATGTGGATAGATAAAAGAAGAGCGCAAAGACATGCATGGAGAATACCTGAAAAGACGCTTATGATTATAGCAGCATTAGGTGGAGGTATAGGAACAATTGCAGGTATGTATATCTTTAGACATAAAACACAAAAGATAGCCTTTGTAGTTGGAATGCCACTAATACTTATAGTGGAAATAATAGCGTTTGTTTATTTTGTTATAGTTATGTAATATTAACGTAATATAAGAAAGCACTCGAAAACTCTAAGATAGAGTAAGAAAAGTGCTTTTTTTGATGCATTAAAAAGACAAAAATATTACAAAAATAATACAAAAAAAGGTGCACATAAATAAGAAAGAAAAAAGGCAAAAAATGTAAAAGTGCTTTTTTTAAAAAATGCTTGTGAATAAAAAATGTCGAAAAAGTGACTGAATTTAGTTATTCACAAAGTTATCCACAATATCCACAGGGTCAAAAAGTGAATAAGTTTTTTAAAGATGTAAACCAAACAGTAAACATAACAATATGAAGATTACATAATTATATGTCGCATTATTATATTTTTAATAATAGAATATAATATAGATAATTATATTTTAATACATGTTTATATATAGGAGGAAAGTTAAAGGAAATGTTTGAAAAAACAAAAAGAGTTTTTGCTAAAACTTTTTTTAGATGTGATTGTATAGAAGGAAGAAAAATAATAGAAGAAGAGTGGAAAAAGTATAAAGCCAATAATGCAATTTTAATCGATGTAAGGAGTCCACAAGAATTTAAAGAAGGTCATATTAAAGGAGCAATTTCTATTCCGTATTATGATTTATATAATTCAGCAAAAGAAGTTTTAAAAGAAAAGAATCAGACAATTATTGTATACTGTAATACAGGAAGTAGAAGCAGTAAGGCTGTTCGAATATTAAAAAGACAAGGTTACACTAATGTTAAAGAAGCATGTAAAGATTTATAATGTATTTTTCTAAACCTTTTATAGTTTGATTGAATGAAATATGTTATTTTTTGATATAATATGATTCATAAACTAGTTAAAAAATCATATATATAATAAGAAGGAAAAATTTCAAAAAAAAATTAAAAAAAATCTTTCGAAGGTGTTGACAAAGGTCTTTATGTATAGTATAATTAAAATCGTTCCGCAGGTCGTTGGAACATAACATAAAGTACATTGAAAAGTAAACAATAAATTCCAAGAGAACAAACCTAAGCGGTACAACTTTAAGTAAT
>CANQPF010000047.1 GCA_947625665.1 uncultured Clostridia bacterium
TTAGGATTAATTAATTTTTGTATTTTATCTATATTTGATAAGATTTTTTCTTCCGTGATTACCATTCTCACGTTTACTATGCCAGATCTAGACATGTAAACTACCTCCTTTTTCCTACGCTAAAATTCGACTCATCTTCTTCATAAATAATTATACATTATCATACAAAAAACTACAAGAGTGTTGTGGTCAATTTTCTTTTAAATTTGTATTACAGTAATATTACAAAAATATTACATTGTTTTTAACAATTTTTCTTCTTCATTTCTTTTTATTTTTTGCGTAGTGGTCTTTATCAGTTCTTCTTTCGTAATAATTATATCTCTAATATATTTGTATGCCGGCATTGTATGATTTATTTCTTTAATTTTTTTCAAAATTATTTCTTTAATTTTTTCTTCTTCTGTTTCATGATATTTATTTTTCATTATTTCTTCGTCATAAACTATTTTTGCACAAATTTTATAATCTCCATCATCCTGTAACTTTCCATAAACTAAAGATTCTTTTATTCCTTCAACTTTATCAACTAACATTTCTAATTCTTCTGGATAAATATTTTTTCCATTTTTTAAAACTATTACATATTTTTTTCTTCCTGAAATAAATATATAGTCATCTTTATCTATTCTTGCTAAGTCTCCTGTATGGATCCATCCATCTTCTTCTAGAGTTTCTTTTGTTGCTTCTTCGTCATCATAATATCCAAGCATTACACTTGGCCCTTTAACCATTAATTCTCCAATTCCTTCTTCGTTAGGATTGTCTATTTTAACTTCTAAGCTAGGAAAAGCTTTTCCTATTGAACCATTACGTCTGAATTTATCATCTTCTGCTGCAATAACTGGTGATGTTTCTGTCATTCCATATCCTTGATACATTGTAATTCCTAATTGATTAAATCCTTTTTCTACTTCAGGATCTAATGCTGCTCCTCCAGATACAAATAATCTTAGTTTACCTCCAAAATTATTATGTATATCTTTAAATAGTTTTTTCCTAACATCTATTCCCATTTTTAAGAAAAATTGACTAATTTTAATTCCAGCTTTTACTTTATCCATTTTTCCTTGCTTTTCTATAGCTTTAATTAATCTTTTATACATATTTTCAAAAAGTATTGGAACTGATATCATTGCTGTAATTTCATAGTCTTTTATATCTTCAGCTATATGTCTTATTCCTCTACAAAATGCTATTGATGCTCCTTTGTACGCTGCATGTAAGAAACATACTGTACATTCAAAAGTATGATGTAAAGGTAAAAATGAAAGAAATCTATCTTGATCTGTAATTTCTATTACTCCTGCTATATCCATTAAATTTGCACATATATTTTTTTGAGATAACATAACAGCTTTTGACCTGGCTGTTGTTCCTGAAGTAAACAACATACATCCCATTTTCTCATTATCAATTTTTGCATCAATAAAAGCTCTGTTGCCTTTTTTTAATTTTTTATTTCCTAATTTTAATAATTCCTCTTGAGAATATATATCATTCTTTTTCTTTTTAGCATCCATAGAAATAAAATATCTAACTTTAGTAGAACCTTCTTCTTTTATTTTATTCATTATTTCATTATATTTCGATGAATAAAAAACAGCTTCAACTTCTGATCTACTTATCAAATTCTCTATTTCGTTGTTTGGCAATGCTTTATCTAATGGAACTACTACTCCTGTACCAGCTAAAATAGCCAAATATGCAACACACCATTCGTATCGATTTTCAGATATAACAGCTATTCGTCTATCTTTTAATCCCATACTAATTAACTCTGTTCCAAGAGAATTTATGTCTTCCCTAAATTCTTTATGTGTTATCTCTTTGAATTTTCCTGGTTTTTTCGTTTTGTAAACAAAAGCTGGTCTGTCTC
The DNA here is from genome assembly GCA_947625665.1 of uncultured Clostridia bacterium. Lineage (GTDB taxonomy): Bacteria > Bacillota > Clostridia > TANB77 > CAG-508 > CAG-269. Next base: position 1,880 of record CANQPF010000047.1, read on the forward strand.
CATATTTTTTTCCTGATTTTTCTAACATATCTTTTATGTTTTCTATTTCCATTATATCACTATGTACTGGTTCTCTCATTACTCAACCTCCAACCCTTTGATTACTGTATCCTCAAATTGTTTGTACATTTCCATTATTGTCAATTCTTCTTCTTTTCTTAATTTATATACGAGTCCTGAACATATTATTCCATATATTTCTGCTGCAATTGCTTTTGAATCTCCATCTTTTATTTCTTTTCTTTTTATTCCTTCTTCCACTATTTTTTCTATTTTTTCTATGTAACTATATACTAATTGTTTACAAGTTTGATTTATTATTTCATTTCCCCAAAATTGACTAAGCAAAATTTTTATTAAATCCTCATATTTCATAATTATTTTGACTTCTATCAATACAATAGCTCTTATTTTATCTAAATAATTATCAAATTTTTCTGTTTTTATATCTACACTATTTTGTAATAGCTTAATTCCTTCTTCAACTAGAAAATTAAAAATTTCTTCTTTGCTTGAAAAATGATAATACAGTGTACCTTTTGCTACCCCTACTGTTGCTGTTATATCTTCTATACTTGTAGCATCATATCCTTTTTTAGCAAATAACTTCATAGATGTTTCAAATATTTTTCTTTTAGTCTTATTCATTTTTCAAGCACCTTCTTTCAATATTTAATCATTAAAAATTTCGTTAAATTGTTTTTCATTTATCTTTTCTTTTTCAAGTAAAGTCATTGCAATTACATCCAATTTATCTCTGTGTATATTCAATAATTGTTGAGCATTTACATAAGCTTCATCAATTAATTTCTTAACTTCTTCACCAATCTTATCACCAATTGTTTCACCAAATAGTTGCATTTCATAATCTTCTTTTCCTTTTAAATCTATTGGACCTAATGTATCTGTCATTCCGTATTTAGTTACCATATCTTTTGCAATTTGTGTTGCAACTTCAATATCGTTACTAGCTCCAGTAGAAATATCATCTAGTGCTATTTTTTCTCCTGCTCTTCCACCTAATAATACTATTAATTTTTCTTTCATCTCTGTTTTAGAAATATAATATTTATCTTCATTAGATTTATACATTGTATATCCACCTGTAACACCTCTTGGTATTATTGAGACTTCTTTAACTGGTGTTTGTGTTGGTAGATATTGACTTACTACTGCGTGACCTGCTTCATGATAAGCAGTTAGCTTTTTATCATGGTCTGAAATGACTCTATTATGTTTTTCTAGTCCAACTGTAACTTTCTTAACAGCTTCTTCTATATCATCATTTTCAATATCTTCATGTTTTCTTTTTGTTGCAATTATTGCTGCTTCATTCAAAATATTAGCTAATTCAGCTCCAGTAAATCCTGCTGTATCTTCAGCTATACTTTCTAAATTAACATCGTCTGATAAACGTTTTTCCTTTGAATGAATCTTTAAAATTTCTAATCTTCCATTTAAATCTGGAGTTGGAATTGTAATTTGTCTATCAAATCTTCCTGGTCTAAGTAATGCTTTATCTAACATTTCTGGTCTGTTAGTTGCTGCTAAAACAATAATTGTTTCTTCTGAACTAAATCCATCCATTTCAACTAATAATTGGTTAAGAGTTTGGTTATTTTCACTCTCTGCTCCATTATTACTTGACCTTCTTGAACCAATAGCATCAATCTCATCTATAAATACTATACAAGGAGATATTTTTCTTGCTTTTTCAAATAATTTTCTAACTCTTGAAGCTCCTAATCCAGCAAACATTTCTATGAATTCTGAACCACTCATTGAAATAAATGGAACATCTGCTTCACCTGCTATTGCTTTAGCAATTAGAGTTTTTCCTGTTCCTGGTTTTCCATATAATAAAACTCCTTTTGGAATTTTAGCTCCCATTTTAACAAATTTATCAGGTCTTTTTAAAAAATCAACTATTTCTATTAATTCTTCTTTTTCTTCATCTAATCCTGCAACATCATCAAATTTAACTTTTGTCTTTCTCTCTGTATCATCATATACTTTACCTTTTTCACCAAGTCCTTGCATTTTAAATAACATTATAAATAATGCTACCATTATAAGAGTTGGTAATAAAGAAAATAGTGTTGAACTAATTCTTTCAAGAATTCCTCTAGGATTTTGAATTAACTCTATTTCATTACCTTCAGCTACCTTTCCTTGTACTAAGTCTATAAAAGCTTCTGTATTAGGAACAATTGATTTCTTTTCTTCTTCCTCATTTTTCATTTTTACTTTTACATTGGTGCTTCCTACTGTCATTTCTATTTTTTCAATATTTCCATACGAAATTTCCTTAATTAAATCCGTATATGCCAATGTTTTATCATCTTTTTTCTCTTCATTATTTCTGTTTCCTAATATAAAGACTATTGCTATTGCTAAAACTAAAAGTACTAATAGTAAAACTACTAACAAAGCCACTTTATAATCTTTTTTGTCATTTTTATTTTTATCTTTACTCATTATTAATACAAATCCTTTCTTTTACTGCTCTATACATTAGATCCCTCTGGCTCTCCACCAGCTTCATTTTCTTTTTTCTTTTTGGTCTTTTTCTTTTTTTCTTTATTTGCTTGTTCTTCTTCTTTTTTACTTTCCTTGTTATTTTCTTCCTTTTGCTCTTTTTCTTTCTCTTTTTCCTTATCTTCCATTTCTTTTTTTACTTCTTTTTGAACTTCTTTTATTTTTGTTAACTCTTCTTGATTTTTTATTAAATCAATTCTTGTTAAGAATATAGCTGCAATTAAATATATAAATGCGACTCCTACATACATTATATAGAAAAATGAGACTCTAAAATCTGTTAATATATCAATAGGATTATATATTGCTTGCAATAATGTTGATAATGTAAGTGCATAAATCGCCATATTAAATACTGCAACAAAGCGCATTTTTGCTCTTAACAAAATTGCTGTTAAATATCCCATTGCACCAATTAATAATGCAACACAAACTGTTATAATAAAATATTCTATAATTGCTTCTATTAAGAACATTAATAATATTTCTAGTAAGATACCTATTATTTTAGTTCCCTTCATATAATTTAGCACATCAGCTTTTGTAAATTCATTAACCGGCAATTGGCTCACATAGTCATTGTAAAAAACTTCCATTTCAGTATAACTATTAGAATCACCTTCTGTATTTTGCGCTCCATAAACTATTCTAGCTTTATCTCTTAAAATTAATATTCCATATCCTGAACCTTTTAATTCTTCTACATACTCATTTATTTTTTCATCATTTAGTTCATTAGTATCTATAATAATTTTTGAAAAAGCAAACTCTTCATTATCCACATCAATCTTTTTTGGTTGCTCTCCTTCTACAGTCAATACTTTGTCTTTATAGTTAAAATTTGGTATGTTTGATTCTATATATGAAGCTATATCTTGAATAGCTTTATAAGACCTGATTGTTAAACTTATAGCAGTTACAAGTGATAAAATTAAAATTATTACTAACAAATATTTAAAAGCTGATTTTACACCCTCTGCTGACATTTCAGAATATTTTTCAATATTTGTTATAGAATATTTCATTTTTTTAAAAATTCCCATTACTTATACTCCCTTCGAATGTTAGTGTTTACATATTTAGGTGAAACTGAAAGTTCTACCTTGTCTCCTACTTTTATTTCTTTTCCAGTTACATCTACTGTTAAATGAAAAGTTCCAACTTTTCCTAATACTCTACATTTTTTTCCTTCTATTTTAACATATAATGCTTCTTTTTTTAAGAATTCCTTTAAAACTCCCACCAGTCTTCTTAGTTTATCTATTCCTCTAAAAGTATCTTCTCCTGTTTTTATATTAAATCCATCTGCATAACCACATGGTATTACTGCAATTTCTGTTTCTCTTTTTGTAGTATAAATATTTGAATAACCTATATTAAATTTCTTAGGGACTTTTTTTATTTCACATACTTGCGATTCTAGTGTTCCTATCTTCTTTAATCCAAGATTATTTTTAAAAGATAATCTTCCTGTAAATGCAGAGCCTATCCTTACTGCATTTAGATGCATTTGTGGAAATCTTATAAAACTAGATGAATTACATGCATGTAATATTTCTATATTTATATCATTAAGTTTCAAAACTTCTATGACTTTAATAAATCTGTCAAATTGTATTTGAGTATAATTACTCTTCTCATAAAAAGCTAATGAAAAGTGAGTAAATATTCCTTCTATTTCTATATTTCTTAAACTTTCTATAGCTTGTACTATTTTTTCTGGCTTTGTATAAATGAATCCATATCTTCCAAAACCTGTATCAACTTTAATATGAGCTTTTATGAATTTTCCTTTTTCTCCTGCTACTTCATCTGCTGTTTCTGCTGCTTCTTTAGAACCAATCGTAATTATAATATTGTTATCTATTAGCTCTTCAACTTCTTCTTTAATAGCTGTTGAGGAAAGCATTAATATTTTTTCTTTAATTCCGGCTTTTCTTAATTGCAAAGCTTCTTCTATTGTTGCAACAGCAAAAAAATCAATTCCTTGGTCTATTAAAAAATTTGTATATTCAACAATTCCAAGACCATATCCATTCATCTTAACAACTGCTATTATTTTTAATTCATTACCATTATCATCTTTTCCTCTTGTTTTAGCATATTGTTTTATAGCTTCGATATTATGTTTTAAATCTTCTTTTATTACTACAAACTTTTTCACGCACCCGACCTCTTTCTTATTTTTTTAGTTTACTTTTTATTTGTCTTAAAGTTCTGAATGCTTTTTCTGAGAATTTATATAATTTATACTTTAAAGGTTTATATGGTATATAAATTTCTCCTATAAATTCTGTAAATGTTGCACCAAAACCTTTTTTAAATCTATATAAGCCATATTGCGGATGATCTTTATCTACCACTCCAGACACTCCTCTAAAGTCATATACATCGTCTTTTCTTTTTAATGCCATTTTTATCATTTCCCATTGTAATAAATAGTTAGGCATTAAATTTCTATGTTTATTACTACTAGCACCATATAAATACCATGTTTTATTTCCATAAAATATTGGTATAACTCCTGATATTGGTTCTCCTTCATAATATGCCATTAATACTTTCATATGGTTATCTGGAGCTAAACAGTCATACATTTTTTCAAAGTAGCTTAACGGCCTTATGATAAATCCATCACGTTTTCCCGTTTCTATCATAATTTTATGAAAATCTTTTAAATCTTCTTTAGTTCCCTCTTTTATAGTTACTCCTTTTCTTGTTGCTAATCTAACGTTATATCTTGTTTTTTGATGAAATCCTGCAAATATTTCATCTTCTGTTTTATCTTTTATATCTAATCTAAATACAAATCTTGGTTGTATTTCATCTTTAAAGTCTTTTGCATCGTCTTTTATTTTATATCCTAGACTTGTTACTACATCTCTAAATATTTTATCTTCTTTAAGAATATCAGGTTCTATCCTTAATACTATCGCTTTATATTTCTTTGCTAATTCATTTGCTCCTTCTGTTAATTGTTTCATAACAGAAATATCATGAATATCACAAACAGGACCTCTTGATGCATACATTATATTTCCGAATATAGGCATTTTTCTTATCCATACACATAATGATCCTATTATATTTTTGTCTTCATCTTCTGCTAAAATAACTTCTGGTTTCCAATTATCTTCTTTAACTTTTGCCCATTCAAGTGATTGCTGAAAATTACATCTATCATGATTTTCCAAAAATTCCTTATATTGCTTTTTCGAGTCTTCGTCTGTTACAAATCTCATTTTTTAGTTTCTTTCCTCCCTTTGAATTTTAGTATTTACATATATTCGTATTTTACACCATTATGGGCAATTTTACAAGTGATTTTAAAGGATTTTTCCTAGAGTGTAACAAAAAAAAGAAACTCTATCAATCATGATAGAATTTCTTTTTATTTTTAATGTTTTGAATTTTTATTTTTATTATTTTTCTTTAAACGTATAATTCCAAATGCTACTGCAACTAAAACAATTACAGCTATAATTGCCCAAGTAACTGATTTGTTTGCACCAGTTTTTATAGCATTAAAGAATTGTTGTACTACATTTCCGCCAGCGCTACCGTTTGCCTTATCCTCATCGTTTGCACTCCATCCGTTATTATGTCCTCCTGTTGATCCTCCATTGTTGTTATCATCTGAACTATTTCCAGGCTCATCTGTTGGATTTGATGGTTCTTGAGTTGGTTCATCTCCAGGATTTTCTGAAGGATTGTCACTAGGTTCCGTGGTTGGAATATCACCTGGCTGCTCTGTTGGCTCGTTTCCAGGTTCTTCTGTTGGTTCTTCTGTTGGATTCTCGCTAGGTTCTACATTTATTCCTGGTACTTGAGCTTCTTGGTCATCTGTAGTTTTTAATAATCCGTCTGATATAGATTCTCCTGTTTCTGACGTATAAGTTGCTAAAATTTGAACTTGATATCCATTACCTGGTTCTACATTTTCAAATACTGCACTTTTATCACCTGCATTAGTATCTAATTCTCTTATTGCAACTTGATTTCCACTTGCATCAACTAATCTAACTGCTAATCTTGTTACAGATTTTGATGGATCATTTAATTTAAAGTTTACAGAAATTTTATTTCCTTCTACATTTGTATTAATATTTTCTACTGTTGGATTCTCTCTTGGTTCCTCAGTAGGTTCTTGTGTTGGCTCAGTTGTTGGTTCTTCAGTAGGTTCTGTTGTAGGTTCTTCTGTTGGCTCTGTAGTTGGCTCAGTTGTTGGTTCTTCAGTAGGCTCTGTTGAAGGTTCTTCTGTTGGCTCTGCTGATGGATCAACACCTTTTATTGTTGTTTTTAATTTTTGAGGATATTGAATATTATCATAATCAACTTCTACAGGTGAACCAGTATGTGCCAAACTTACTGTTTTAGTAAAGTCTTTAACTGTTACAACTATTAAATCTTTTGTCTCAAGATTTTCTTTTTGAGGTTTTAAATTAAGAGTTCCTAATTTTATTCTATCTATATCATTATTCCCATTTAGTGTATTTAATTCATCTTCTCCTACATAGAATAAATCTATTCTCTCAGCTTCAGAAGAAGTTGTTTCATCTTTATCTCCTCTATATTTTACCTCTCTTAGAACATTATCTCCAGATTTTAAACTTTCGTTTGACCATTCAAATTCTGCATCGTAATCTTGTATTGCAACATCTATTCCAACTTGGAAACTAGAAATACTTGATTCATCTGCCATACCTAGATATACATCAACTTTAGAATTATCATCAGCTTGTTGTTCATAAAATACTACAGTCTTTGGCATTGGGCGGGGTTCACCAGATTTCTCTAGTGAACCGTTAACTGCAAAAACTGTTACCGCTAACCCAATTAATACTAATATGCTAACAATTATTAATGTTTTTACTCTTTTATTTAACTTCATTTTGTCCTCCTTTCAACTTTTTATTTATTGATATTACTGTCACTTTGTAAATCTATTTGTTCCATCGTATCAGGTAGTGTCATAACTAATGAATCACTTACTAATCTTTCTCCTTCGTTTGTCTTTGCATTATCAACACGATATAGTTCGACTCTTACTTTTGCTGTTCCTAACATATTTTGAATATTTGTATAATCTGGATTTTCTTCTCCATATGTTCCATCCAACTCTAATACTTTAGGATCTACTACATATATCCATCCACCATCATCTGTCTCTCCTAAATTTCCATCTTTAGGATCTGCACCTAGGATTAATTGATATCCATTTACCATTCTCCAGTCAGACTCATCATTATCTTTAATCCAAAGTTTAACAACATTGTAAGCTGGATTTCCTTTATATGTACCTGTAAATATAATTGAATCTTTAGCTATTGATAATCCTTCAGCATAAGGATATTCATTGGCATTTTTTCCAAATGATCCTTTTCCTGCAGTAAATTCTACATTATCACCTGATTGTCCTAATAAATCTAATGAACTTAATGTTACATCTGTATCATGTATTATAAATTTAATATATGAACAATCATAATCATAATTATATACTTCACTATTTCCGTCTACAACTCTTGTAAAGTTTATTGTTTCACTTCCGCCAAACTCTTCTTCTCCAGTAACTACTTCTTTTGCTTTTTCTAGTATTTTCATAGCTATTGGTTGTTCTTCTTTTTGTTCTTCACGTTTTGCAACTGTTGTCCAGTTTTCTCCATCTGAACTAACTTGAACTTCATAGTTATTAATTTTTTCTGGTCCTGTATATTTTAAAGCTACTAATTTTTTAACTTCTCTTAAAGAAATTGTAATTTCAGCATCTTTACCTGTTGAAACAGTATAGTTTCCATCTTCATCTTTAGCATTTGTTGTTCCTGTATATGTTGTAACATCTCCATCTGTATCTTTATCTGTTAACAATTCTGTTATCTTAGATACTGTTTGTACAGAATCTGATACATCTGCTCTGTTATCATCTTTATTCTTATCATAAGATAAATCTTCATCTGTTGTTGAATTCATGTTTGTTGATATTTGCCAGTCTGATTTATCAATTGCTCCATTATGAGAAACTTTAACTGGATCTAGTGTAATTGAATCAACTTTATTTAAATATTTATCATAAACATTAACTGTATATGTAAATGCTCTATTATTTATTGTTGTAACTACATCTGTGAAATTATTTATTCCACCTTCAGCATTTGATGGCTCTATAAATGCTACTGCATTTGAAATTACATCTTTGTTTGACATATAGCTTCTTACTACTTCATATCCTAGTATTCCGCTTTCGTCTCCACCTTCTACACCAATTTCAAACTTAACTTGGTTGTCACCATCTTTAATTCTGTTGTTTTCTGCATTAGTTATCTTAGCAGTTACTTTTGCATCTACTTTCTCTGCATCTTTGTGTTCTAACATATAATTTCTAGCTTCATCATTTACATACCATATAGCTCTTTCTTCTTTTTGTTCAAATTGATTTGCATAAGCTAATGTATCTTCATTTGGAGTCATTCCCCATTTTTCAAAGAATTCTAATGTATTCTTACCTGTTGCTGCACAAGCTAATCTCATTAAGTTGTTATCTGA
>CANQPF010000048.1 GCA_947625665.1 uncultured Clostridia bacterium
GAAGTCAAGCTCGAATGTGCCGAAAATACTTGTGGGTTACCCTGCTGGGAAGATAGGTTGTCGCTAGATTTTTTTTTATTTAAAGTACCAATTAAGGGTACTTTTTTAGTATATAAAGTCTTGAAAAGTGTCAAAATTTATTTTATAATAATTTTATTATAACCTTATAAAAGGGAGGCATAATATGAACTATATCAAAGAATTACGGGAGATTTTTTTAAAACCTGAGTATAAGCATATTTCGATTCAGGCTCCTGGTACAGGAATTGTAATATGGAGAGAAAATAATGGCGAAATTCAAATTTTATTGCAAAAACGGGGAGATTTTATGAAATATGGTCTTTTTGGAGGAGCAATAGAATTAGGTGAAACCTACGAACGATGTGCAGAACGAGAATTATATGAAGAAGCTGGAATTAAAATTAATCAAGCTGACTTATGTTTATTTAAAGTTTATGCAGGACCTAATCATATTACTGAATATCCAAATGGTGACGTTGTTTACCATACAGTAGTAACATATATTTTAGATTTCTCTAAATGTGAGTCTGAAGAAACAGAATTAGACAAGGTTGAATCAGTGGATGAAGAATGGTTCAGTATTGAAGAATTAAAAACTCTTCTAGATAAAGATCCAGAAGAAATTTTCTTCCACAATAATATTCCTATAATACGGGATATAGTAGATAAGTTCCTTAATATGGGACAAGAAGAGGATAAATAGTCCTCTTTTTATTTTGTTTAAAAAAACAATAGGAAAATGCTTAAAAAGCATTGACATAACAGGCAAAACATGGTAAAATATCAAAGTGTATGTTATTACGGACATACACCAATCACATCGTTTAAAAATAATTAAGAAAAAGGAGTGTATTCAAATGGCATCAAAAGGTCCAAGAGAAAACATAACATTAGAATGTACAGAATGTAAAAACAGAAATTACACAACATCAAAGAACAAAAGAAATAATACTGAAAGATTAGAAATAACAAAATATTGTAAATTCTGTAAAAAACGTACAACACATAAGGAAACAAAATAATTTAATAAGCTATTTTAAGGAGGAAATAAAATGGCTAAGAAAGAAGTCAATAAAACAAACAAAAATACTAAGAATGATAAAAATAAAAAAACATTCTTTAAAAGTTTTAAAACAGAACTAAAAAAGGTGGTTTGGCCAACACCAAAACAATTAGTAAATAATACTGTAACAGTTTTAACATTAGTTATTATATGCGCTGCAATAGTTGGAGTATTAAATGTATTATTTGAAACTTTAAATGAACAAGGAATTAATAGAATAAGAAATTTAGTAGTTACTGAACAAAATACTACTACTAATACTACTACTGAAAATACAACAACTTCAGAAGATTCTCAAGAAGGAAATGCAACAACAATAAAAGTAAATGAAGATGGAAGTGTTGATACTCTTGATGGTGATAAATCTTTAGATGTTCAAACTACTGATGATCAAAATTCTGAAACTGAAACATCTGAAGGTTCAGGAGAATAATAAAATATAAAAGGAGGCTTATATAAAAATGTCTCAAAAAGATTATGATATGGTGCCAAGATGGTATGTTGTTCATACTTATTCAGGTTATGAAAATAAAGTTAAAACTGACTTGGAAAAAACTATAAAAAATAGAGAGTTAGAAGATTTCTTCTTTAATATTGTTGTTCCAATGGAAGAACAAATAGAAATTAAAGATGGAAAAAGAAAAACGAATCTAAAAAAAGTATTTCCAGGATATGTATTAATAAAAATGATTGTAACGGAAGAATCTTGGTACATAGTTAGAAATACTAGAGGAGTAACAGGCTTTGTAGGTTCAGGAACAGATCCTATACCATTAACTGAAGAAGAAATACGTAATATGGGATTTGAAAATCTACCAATCAATGTTGATTATGAAATTAATGAACAAGTTCAAATTATGAACGGATCATTTGAAGGATTTGTTGGAACAGTTCAAGAAATCAATAAGGAAAAACATAGGGTTAAAGTTTTAGTATCAATGTTTGGTAGGGAAACACCAGTAGAATTGGAATTTTCTCAAGTCCAAAAATTAAAATAATTTAAGCAAATCAAAGAAGGAGGTGCCATTAAAATGGCAGATAACGATAAACCAACCATCATTAAATTACAAATAGAAGCAGGAAAAGCGTCACCAGCTCCACCTGTAGGACCAGCACTAGGATCAAGTGGTGTTAATATTATGCAATTTGTTAAAGAATTTAATGATAGAACTGCTAAGATGGGTGGATTAAAAATACCAGTAGTTATAACAGTAAATAAAGATAAATCATTTACATTTATAACAAAGGAACCACCAATGGCAGTATTAATAAGAAAGGCTGCTAATATACAAAAAGGTTCAGGAGTTCCTAACAGAGAAAAAGTTGCTAAATTAACTAAAGCTCAAGTTAAAGAAATTGCTGAACAAAAAATGCCAGATTTAAATGCAGCATCAATAGAAACAGCTATGAAAATGGTTGAAGGTACTGCTAGATCAATGGGTGTAACTATTGAAGAGTAGTATAAGATTTAGATAAATATGGGAGAAATTTGATAGAAATTTCAAATTTTCCATATATATAAATATTAAAATTGGGAGAGCATAGCTCGTTAGAACCAAAGGAGGTAAGTAACAATGAGTAAAAAAACAAAAAGATATGCAGAATGCGAAAAACTTGTAGATAAGAAAAAAGAATATGAAATCGCAGAAGCATTAAAAATTGTAGAAAAAATGCCAAAACCAAAATTTGATGAGACAGTAGAATTACATGTAAAACTAGGTGTAGATTCAAAACATGCTGATCAACAAGTTAGAGGTACAGTAGTATTGCCAAATGGAACAGGTAAGACATTAAAAGTATTAGTATTTGCAAAAGGACCAAAAGCAGAAGAAGCTGAAAAAGCTGGAGCTGATTATGTTGGTGCTGAAGAATTAATACCAAAAATTCAAAATGACAACTGGTTTGATTATGATGTAGTTGTTGCAACACCAGATATGATGGGTGTTGTAGGTAGATTAGGTAAAGTATTAGGACCTAAAGGTTTAATGCCAAACCCTAAATCAGGAACAGTTACAATGGATGTAACTAAAGCTATTGAAGAGATAAAATCAGGTAAAGTTGAATACAGATTAGATAAAACAAATATTATTCATTTAGGTTTTGGAAAAGTATCTTTTGGAGCTAAAAAATTACAAGAAAATTATGACACAATTATCAATGCTATTATTAAAGCTAGACCAGCAGCTGCAAAAGGACAATATATTAAGAGTGTTGCAATATCAACAACAATGGGACCTGGAATATATATAAATCAAAAATAATATAACAATTTAATATAGTCCAAAGACAGTAGGCAAAAAAAGAAGTCCTACCGAGGATATAATTAGAGAATATAGCTCTTTGTATCCTTGTGTGGGAAACAAAGAGTTTTTAATTATTAAAATATAAAACCCTATTTAGGAGGTGAAAAAATGGCAAACGAGAGTGTGATTAATCAAAAGCAAAAAGAGGTTGAAGCTTTAGCAGAAGAAATGAAAGATGCTAAATTAATTCTTTTAACAGAATACAGAGGAATTACTGTAGAAGCTGATACAAAATTAAGAAGAGAACTTAGAGCTACAAATACAAATTATAGAATAATCAAAAATAACATTACAAGAAGAGCTTTAGCTGAAGCTAAAATAGAAGGATTAGAAGACAAGCTAGTTGGACCAGTAGCAGTAGCTATCAATAAAGATGATTATTTAGATCCAGCAAAAGCAATTTATAATTTCACTAAGGAAAATGATTATTATAAAATTAAAGGTGGAGTAATTGAAGGTAAAGTAATGACAGCAGAAGAAATTATAACATTAGCAAAATTACCATCAAAAGAAACTTTACTATCTATGCTTGCTGGTGCATTACTTGGAAATATTTCAAAATTTGCAGTTGCACTTGATCAAGTTAAAATTCAAAAAGAAGCCGCAGAGGCATAAAAGAAAATTATTAAATGAAAAGGAGATTAAAAAATGAAAAAAGAAGATATGATTGAAGAAATCAAAAAAATGACAGTAGTAGAATTATCTGAATTAGTAAAAGCTATAGAAGAAGAATTTGGAGTATCTGCAGTAGCAGCTGCAGCACCAGCAGCTGGAGGAGCAGCTGCAGAAGGCGGAGCTGAAAAAACAGAATTCAACGTAGTATTAACAGCAGCAGGAGATCAAAAAATTAAAGTAATAAAGGTTGTTAGAGATGCAACAGGATTAGGATTAAAAGAAGCTAAAGAATTAGTTGATGGAGCACCTAAAACAATTAAAGAAAATGTTGCTAAGGAAGAAGCAGAAGAATTAAAAGCTAAGTTTGTAGAAGCTGGAGCAACAGTTGATTTACAATAATTATATTATCATAAACAGCAAAATTATTAGACTAACGTAATTTATATTAAAAAAATAAAAAAAAGAAAAAGAAGTACTTGATAGGTACTTCTTTTTATGATATGATATAAAAGAATTGTATACTGGATGATAAAATGTTTGAGAGAATACAAAGGAGGAAACTTATTTATGGCTAGAGAAACTATAAGAGGAGATTCAAAAAGACTTAAATTGCAGATAGATTATCTTAATTATGAGAATTATATTCTAAGTTTACTTAATGATTATCTTGATTTAAGTAATGCTGTGTTGGTTGGTATTACTGGATTTGAGAAACGGAAAAACATTTGATAATCTTGGATTTAAAAACACAATTAGTATAAAAGATGAATTGAATAATCGGAAAATCTATATTAGCTTATATTTATACAAGAGATGGTGTAATTTATGAGAGACGAAAAATAGAGTTCAACAAAAATGGTTTAGTAGATATTGCAGAAAAAAAAGAAAGATTTGCAGATTTATATCCTATTTGTGCTATATTTAAACATAGGGGTATTTTAGGTTCAAATATTGAAGAAACTACTAAGGTAATAAGTGAATTTCTTCACACAGATAAGTATACACGAGAGTATTTGGAAGATTATCAATATTTTTTAGAAAATAGAGCAAGATTAGATCAGGTAATTCAAGAAGAGGAAGCTATGGGAGGACCGATTGATGATGAAGAAGAATACGATGAAGAAGATGAGATATTTAGTGAATTAGATGATAATAACGAAGAGGAAGAGACTGAAGAGCCAGAAATAGAGGAAGTTCCTGAAGATATTGAAGAAGAGCCAGTAATTGAAGAGGTTGAACAAGAGCCAGTAATTGAGGAGCCAATTGAAGAAGTTATAGAAGAACCAGTAATTGAAGAGATTCCTGAGAATATTGAAGAAGAACCAGAGATAGAAGAAGTTCCTGAGGATGTTGAAGAAGAATCAGAAATATTAGAAGAGGAAGAGGATGAAGATATGATTATAAAAGATGGAAAAATTATAAGTTCAACTTTAGAAATGTATAAAGGACCTAGTGGAGTATTATACTTTGATATGAAGTCGTACATTGATGAATGGCTAAAAGACAAAAATTTATCAGAGGAAGTCAAAGATCATATTACAGATTACATAGCTCAAATGAAAAAATTAAAAGAATTACTTCCAGAAGATGTTGATTATGATACTCTAGTTCGTAGATTAGCAAAAAATGCAAATTTTGATATTGAATTTAATGAAAATAATCCTAATGCAGAGATTGAGTTTTATAATGAACTTACTCATATTTTACAAATGCGTGAAAATGGAAAATCAGGATTAGAATATGACAGAATTGGACCTAATAATATTAATAGCGGAAATTTAGTAAATGAAGCTTTGACACAATATGTTGCTGATTGTGTATATAATAAAAAGTATGATAAGAATTTTGAAAAGAAAACTTATGATAGTAAAGATTTAGGCATGGAATCAGGATTTGAAGTTGAAAGCGATTTAACAGATTATCAAGCTTTTGATGAACTTTCTACACGATATATTCAAACAAAAGGACTTAACAGAGAAGATGCTGTAAAAGAAGCATTTAAAGCTGATGAACAGGTTGTTAAAAACTTTTGGAAAGAAAATCCAGTTATAAAAGAAAAAGATAATTGGAATATTAATTTAAACATGCAATTAATATATGAAATAGATAAACAGGAACGCAATAGTGAAAAACTAAGAAAAAAATTAAAAAGTGGTGAAAGTATAGTACTTAATGATTTTAATAGTATTTCAGGAAGTTTAGAGCAACAAAAAAATGTATACTTGAAATTTAGAGGAATGTTTGACAAGGTTTTAGGAAATGATATAAATGTAGATGAACTTACACAAAAAACAAAAAAAAATAATAAATCAAAAAGAGGGAGAAAAGCTAAAAGTAAAGTAAATGAATCAGCACAAAATGATAATGAACTTAAAGAAGAGCAATGGCAAACTAATGTAAATCCAATAGAAAAAACAGAAACAGTACAACCTGTAGAAGTTGAAGAAAATTTGGTAAATAGAGAGTTTCCAGAACAAAATGATAATAGTGTAGTGAATTTAGATGTACAACAACCACAACAATCTGTAAACTTAAACAATCCTGTTGTTGAAGAAGTAGTGAACACAGAGAATCAAGAACATGTAAATAATATTTTTCAACCAGCAGTAGAAGAAAATGTTGAGCCAGTTGTTAAAGAAGTTGCTGATACACAACAAGATACAAATAATATGTTTGAAACAACAAATGTAGAAAATTTTGAAGTTGAACCAGCAAAAGAAGTAGAATCAGGAATTGATAAAAACCAATTTACTGAAATGGCCAAATCAAAATTAAGCATTTTAAACAAAAGAAAAGCACTTGAAGATATAGCTAATACTAAAAAAAATAAATAATAAAAAGGGAGAGAAGGAAGAATGGTAACACAAGATTTAAGTGAAGTTGCAGTTGAATTTAATTCTATATTAGAAAATACATCTGAAGATATTACAAAAAAAATTCCTAATAGATTTAAAGCTTTTTTCAAGAGTATAGAATCACCAGAGTACATGTTTGAATATGATAAAGGAAAAACTTTGAATGAACAAGAACTAAAATCTGAAACAAAAGGGTTAATTGCTCTAGTATATCAAGAGTATATTTGCGAAGGTCAGGAAAAAGAATCATATAAGAGATATTGTAGTGAAGTTTTAAAGCAACATGAAGAAAGCAAAAAGAATTTATATAATGCAGGTAAAAATTCTATGGTTACACCAATAAAATATCAAGCTAATGCAGCAAATGAAATTAAGGATCCAGATAAACTAGCCCTTATTGAAAAAAGAGAAGATAAATGGTATTCTAAAATTTTTAGTAAAAGAAGAAATTTTTAAGCAAGTAAAATAATATAAAACAAGAAGCAAGCTTTATGTGAAATGTCGCTATAAGCTTGTTTTTTTTGCTAAAACAGTATATAATAGTACCGTATTAAAAGATTAGGAGATGATAAAATGCAAGTTAGTAAAGAAGAAATATTGCATATTGCCAATTTAGCAAGATTGGAAATTAAAGAGGATGAAGTAGATAATTATATAAAAAATCTAGATGACATTTTGAATTTTGTAGAAGTTATAAATAATGCACCAATAGAAAATTTAGATATTACAATTGGTGCAAATGAAGCGAAAAATGTATTTAGAAAAGATGAAGTAAAAGTATTTGAGGATAATGAAGCTTTATTACAAAATGCACCAGCAAAAGAAAGTAATATGTTTAAAATACCAAAAGTATTAACGTAATAGTTAGACTAATGTATTATCAAAATTAAGGAGGTATATAATGAATATTACAGATTTAACAGTTCATGAATTACAAGAAAAATTGAAAAATAAAGAATTAACAATATCAGAAATAACTGATGCATATATAAAAAATATAAATGAGAAAGAAAAAGATGTAAAAGCTTTTGTTACAACTTTGACTGATGAAGCTGTTACGCAAGCTAAAGATATAGAAAAGAAAGTAAATAGTGGAGAAATCTCAGGAGATTTTGCAGGTATTCCAATAGGAATAAAGGATAATATGTGTACAAAAGGTGTAAAAACAACATGTTCATCAAGAATGCTTGAGAACTTTATAGCTCCATATAATGCTACAGTTGTAGAAAAATTGAATGATGAAAATATGATTGATTTAGGAAAATTAAATATGGATGAGTTTGCTATGGGAGGTTCAACAGAACATTCATATTTTAAGAAAACATCTAACCCATGGAATTTAAAGAGAGTTCCAGGAGGATCTTCAGGAGGTTCAGCAGCTGCAGTTGCTGCAAATATGGTACCTTGGGCTTTGGGCTCAGATACAGGAGGATCTATTAGACAACCTTCAAGTTTTTGTGGAGTTGTTGGATTAAAGCCAACGTATGGATTGGTTTCTAGATATGGATTGGTAGCATTTGCATCATCATTAGACCAAATTGGTCCAATTACTAAGGATGTTTACGATAGTGCAATGTTATTAAATATAATTGCAGGACATGATGAAAGAGACACAACTTCAGCAAATGTGGAGAAAAAAGATTATACAAAAGCTTTAAAAAATGATGTAAAAGGCTTAAAAATAGGTATTCCGAAAGAATTTTATGGAGAAGGAATTCAACCAGAAGTTAAAGCTAGATTAGATGAAGCTATAGAAAAATATAAAGAATTAGGGGCAGAGGTTGAAGAAATTTCTTTAGATGTTGCTAAATATTCTTTAGCTGCCTATTATGTAATTGCTTGTGCAGAAGCTAGTTCAAATTTAGGAAGATTTGATGGTATAAGGTATACGCATAGGTCAGAAAATTTTAGTGATCTAAAAGATATATATAAGAAGACAAGAAGTGAGGCTTTTGGAGATGAGGTAAAAAGAAGAATTATTCTTGGAACATACGTACTATCTTCAGGATATTATGATGCATATTATAAAAAAGCTCAACAAGTTCGTACATTAGTTATGAACGAGTTTAATAAAGCTTTTGAAAAATATGATATTTTGATAACGCCAACATCACCAACAGTAGCATTTGAATTAGATGGAAAAATAGAGAATCCATTAGCAATGTATTTAGCAGATATATGTACGGTTTCTTTAAATATTGCAGGACTTCCAGGAATCTCAATTCCTTGTGGTGTTAATAGTGAAGGAATGCCAGTAGGAATGCAAATTATAGGGAATAAATTTCAAGAAGAGACAATTTTAAATGCAGCTTATACTTATGAACAGGCTACAAAATTTAGAGATAAATATAAACCAGAATTAAATAATGAAAAGTAAATGGGATATATAAGTGATATAAAAAAAGATGTTGGACAACTTCAACATTAAAAATATTCTAGAATATTTAAAGGGAGGAATGTAAATTGTCAAGAGAAGATTATGAAGTAGTAATAGGACTTGAAGTTCATGCAGAATTATCAACAAAAACAAAAATATTTTGTTCCTGTTCAGCAGAATTTGGAGGAGCTCCAAACACACACACTTGTCCTGTATGTATGGCAATGCCTGGAACACTACCAGTGTTAAATGAAAAGGTTGTAGAATATGCAGTTAAAGCGGGATTAGCTACGAATTGTACAATCTCTAAAGATAGTAAAAATGATAGAAAGAATTATTTTTACCCAGATTTACCTAAAGCATATCAAATTTCTCAATATGATAAACCACTTTGTGAAAACGGTTTTGTAGAAATTGAAACTGAAAATGGTAAAAAGAAAGTTATAAGAATTGAAAGGATTCATATAGAAGAAGATGCAGGAAAACTAAATCATGATGATTTAGGCGGAGGAAGTTTAGTCGATTTAAATAGAGCTGGCGTTCCACTTATTGAAACTGTTTCAAAACCAGATATAAGTAGTGCAGAAGAGGCGGAACAGTATTTAAGAAAATTAAAATCAATATTTGAGTATATAGAAGTCTCAGACTGTAAAATGCAAGAAGGTTCTTTAAGAGCTGATGTTAATGTTTCTGTAAAGAAAAAAGAAGATACTGAACTTGGAACGCGTACAGAAATGAAAAATATGAACTCTTTTAGAAGTATTGTAAGAGCTATTAATTATGAAGTTGATAGACAAATTGATTTGATTGAAGATGGAGGAACAGTAATTCAGGAAACAAGAAGGTGGGATGATGTATCTGGAAAAACATTTTCTATGAGAGATAAGGAAGATGCCCAAGATTATCGCTATTTTCCAGACCCTGATTTAGTTGCTATAAAACTAACAGATGAATATATTGAAAATATAAGAAAGAGTTTACCTGAACTACCAGAAATAAGAAAACAAAGATATTTAGAAAAATATAAGTTAGCTGAAAAGGATGCTAAGTTAATAACTTCTTCAAAATATTTATCAGACTTATTCGAAGATTCAATTGAAGTATGTAATAATCCTAAGGCTGTTAATAACTGGATTATATCTGATATATCTAGAGTATTGAATGAAACTGAAATGGAACCAAGTGAGATTCCATTTAATGCTGATCAATTAGGAAAGTTAGTTATTTTAATAGATAAAGGAACGATAAGTTCAAGTATAGGTAAAAAAGTTCTTGAAGAATTATTTGAGAATCCAAGAGATCCAGAAGAAATAATTAAAGAAAAAGGATGGGTTCAAATTTCTGACGAAGGAGCTATTAAGGAAGTAGT
>CANQPF010000049.1 GCA_947625665.1 uncultured Clostridia bacterium
TTGTTTAGAGGCTTTTAAATAATATTATTTAACTTTTAAAATCAATAAATGTTAAAATACTTTAAAGACTCAAAATCGTGCGGGAAACCATGTGGGTTCGAGTCCCACCATCGGTACCAAAAAAACTTGTAACTAAAATTTACAAGTTTTTTTTAATATAAGTAATTTTTATATTTTATAAATTATAAAGAATTTTAATTGCATATCATTAATTTTCATGATAATATATTTATTGAACAAATACAAAAAAGGAACGTGTATATAATGGATAAAAAAGATAAAATTTCAGAAAAACAAAAGAAAACAAAAGTAGAAAAAAAAGAAAATGTGAAAACTTCCAAAAGATTAATAACAAAAAAAGATATTATATATATGTCAATAATAACTTTAATTTATACAATAGTATCTTTTATTAATTTTGGTAGTTTCACTAATCCCCAAACATTTTGGCAATTTACTACAAAAAGAAATTCAGCTATTATAGAATTACCTGATAATACTTATGTATCTAAAATAAAATATTATACGGGAGTAAAAAGTGAATCTTTCACTCTTTCTTCTTCAGATGATAATGTTAATTATGAAAATAGCTTAATACTTAATGCTGATAGCGTTTTCCATTGGTTTGAAACTACTGCAAATAAAACTTATAAGTATATAAAAATTTCAGGTCAAACTGTAAATACTTACTTAGGTGAAATTGCTTTTTTTGATAAAGAAAATAATTTAATAACTGTTAAACCTTTAAACGAAAATGCAAAATTAATAACAGATGAACAAAATACAATTCCAGAAAAAATAAGTTTCTTAAACTCTACTTATTTTGATGAAGTTTATTTCCCAAGAACCGCTTATGAACATTTGCATGATTTAGATATTTATGAATGGACTCATCCTCCTTTAGGAAAACTTATAATGGCAATCCCTATTATATTTTTAGGAATTACTCCCTTCTCATACAGACTTATGGGAAACATTGCAGGTATATTAATGATTCCAGTTATGTATGTTTTTGCAAAAATGTTATTTAAAAGATCTCGCTATGGAATTTTAGCAGGTTCTTTGATGGCTCTTGATGGAATGCACTTTGTGCAAACTAGAATTGGAACTGTTGATAGTTTTCTTGTATTATTCATTTTGTTATCTTATATGTTTATGTATAAATATATAATAAATACAAATGCACGACTTCGAAAACGTTTATTCTGTTTGTTACTATCGGGAATATTCATAGGAATGTCCATTGCAGTAAAGTGGACTGGACTTTTTGCTGGATTAGGATTAGCAATAATTTTCTTTATTAGTTTTATTATTGAAATAGTCAAAAAAAGGAAGTTTACTAAAGATAAATTCATAATATTATTATCTTGTATTTTATTTTTCATAATAATACCTATAACAATATATCTAGCATCTTATATACCTTTTTTTACTTCAGAGCATAAACCTATACCAAATACAGCAAGCTTTATTAATTGGCAAGAAAAAATGTATGAATATCACCATGATTTAAAATCTAATCATACTTATTCTTCTAAATGGTATACTTGGCCATTTACACAAAAGAGTATTTTATATTCAACTGGTACAGCTGATAATAATAAGATAACACGAATTGCATTACTAGGAAATCCTGCTATTTTTTGGATTTCAGTTCCATGTATGATTTCTTTAGTAATTCTAGCTATAAGCAAACGAAAATTTAAATATTTATTTTTAATAATTGCAATATTATCTTTATATTGTCCATACATAGGTATCCCGAGAATAATGTTTTTATATCATTATTTCCCTGTATTACCATTTGCAATGTTGTCAATAGTTGCATTTGCAGAATTTGTTTCGGAAATAATTCCGTTAAAAAACTTTTCGTTTTATTTTATAGGACTTATCTTATTGGTATCTTTAATATTCTTTGTTATGTTTTATCCTGTATATTCAGGATTCCCTGTGCCTTCTGAATATTTAAAAAATTTAAAATGGTTACATGGATGGGTTTGGTAATATATAAGAAAAGAGTTTACAACCAGAAAAATAAAGACCTATTATAGGTCTTTATTTTTCTGGTTGTAAATAATAATTTTTTATTCTTCAAGATCTTTTTCATCTAATTCTATAACATTTACAGACTTAATGGTAACATTGGTAAAATCATTTTTCTCATCTTCAAATTTAATCTTTTTGAATTGACTTCTATTTACCTCTTCTAATTCTAAACTACTAAGGTCTACTATAATTCTAGTATCTTCATTCATACCTGCAGGTAATGTTTTATGTTGATTGTCATAGAATATGCAATTTGTATATCCTACTATATTTATACCTTTTTTTAAGTTAATTTTATATAATGTAATTTTTGTTTTATTCTCTTCGAATGCTTTCTTCAATTCTAATTCAGGATTCAAATTAAAAACATTTATATTTTTTTCTCTTATTCTTCCTTCTGATACAGCTTTATACACAACTATATCTTCTTGTAATTCAACTTTTTCCATAGCTCGATTTAAATTTTCAACTATTCTTTCAAGTGTTAATTTATACCCAATCTGTTTACTATTTTTATTAACTTCCAATATTCTAAATTTATCTTTTGGATTTTCTCTATGACGTTTATTATTAATTTCTCTAATTTTTGTATCCTCTAGTCCTCCAAATATATCAAATTCCTCTTTTTGATTTGCTTCATTTTCTTCTTTCTGCTCTTTTTTGACTTGTTTTAAACTAGATTCAATATCTTTAGGAAGTACTTTATTATTTTTTACTTTATTTAAAATTTCTAATTGAGTTGTTGTAGTAATAAATATACTATCTATTTCATCTCTTGATAAAACACGTCTTTGAATAGTATCTAATTTCTCACCAAACTTATAAATATCTTGCTCATAATCAAAAACTTTTTTTACTTTCTTTATAATATTAACTTCTTCTGCTTCTCCTTCAGCTAATTGAGCTACTTCATCTTTATTACTATATTTCCAAAATTCAAATATACTCTTTTTATGATTATCAATCTCTTCTATGAAAGCTGTTGCATTTTCTATTTTCTTCTTCATATTTTTATTTTTCAATTTTATGGCATTGATGTCCATTAAAAGATTTTTCATCTTATTCTCAATAGAATAATATTCTTTATATATCTTTATAAGATCGTCGATTGTATAATTATTTTTTATTACAACCTTCTTATATTGCTTAACTTTTACTTCTGGATGTCTTGTTTCAACAGTCCTTTGTTGAGATATATTTGTATTGTTCTGTTCTTGACTATTTATTTTTTTACCTGATTTTTTCTTACTATATTTAAAATAATATTTTACTTTTCCAAAGAAAGTCTTTTTACATTCAAGAAAAGTAGATATTTGTCTTTCTTTAGTCAAATATTCTAAATCTAAAGTTGTTGCTTGAATTTTTAATTCTTTTAACATATTTTCATATTTTTTTACTAATGAATTCGTTTGTTTTTCTTTTTTTACAGCTATTTTATACTCATCATTAATAAATTGTGCTATGTTCTCATATTCTATTAATTGATCTTCATAATAAAATTCAATTGAACCTCTTCTACTTATATTAGTTTTAAATTTAAAGAAATGTTGAAGTTCCGTTTGTATTATGAATAAAGCTCTTAATAATCTATAAAACTTTATTGCTTCTTCTCTACTTGACAATTTTATTCTATATGGACTTTTTATTTTTCCATATACTTCAGTTTCTCCTATAATTTGTATTGACATATTTCCTAATCTGTCATATACCTCATAAATTAAAGCCCAATCATTCGTAAATACCCATAGATAATTTTCTAAATCTTCAAATTGTCTTCTCTTTAAATATGTTGTTGAATATTCTATATTTCTAATTGGTACAAATATTTTAGCAGTACGTTTTTCTAACTTTTTCTTTAACAAATAGAAAAATGTTGAATAATCAGAATCTTCTGTTGGTACTATCATAAAATATCTATCTGTATTTTCTGAATAATATATTTGCCATAAATAATTTCCTTCAAATTTAACTTTAAATGGAACTCTTCTATTTAAACCTTTTTGTTCATTTTCTACTTTTTCTATTTCTTCAATAGTTACTGTTTTTAACATTTTTAAAAAAGTAGTATGTTTCATTAGATTTCTTTCATTTTTATTGTCTAAATAATCACTAATTGGACTAGCATTTTTGTATTTTTTGTCTATTCCGTCAAGTCTATGTGTAGGTGATAAAAGAATTTCTATGTCTTTTATAGAAACATATCTATATTGTTTATATTGTGTATCATCATATCCTTTTATTACTGTAAAATCTAATGGCTCAAAATTTCGTAAGCTTTGAGGTACATTATCCAAGTCAAGGCCTAAATAATCTAATTTTTCTTTTATATCATCTTTTTGTTTCTTTACGCTCGCCAAGATGTTTTCGCCCCTTTCACTACTTTATTATTTCATAGAAATTTACAAATTGATATCCTCTATCTCTAAAATAAGCAATAATTTGAGGTAGAGCTTCTACTGTTGTAGATTTTGCTTGTGCATCATGCATTAATAATACAACACTATTTTGTCCTTCTACTGTTTCATCTGTTCTTGCCATTAATTTCTCAACTGACAAATTGTTTCCTTCTGCATCCCCATTTAATGCATTCCAGTCAACACTTAAAACTTGATTGTCTGTTAAAAGTTGTGCCGCTTCTCTTTTTACTCCTGCATAAGGACCTCCTGGTAATCCTCCTGGAAATCTAAATAAATGTGGATTATATTCTGACTCTCCAATTGCGTTTCGAATAACTTGAATACTTTGGTTGTATTCATCTAACACATTCTGTGCCGATTCGTAAATCTGTGAATATACGTGCGAATATCCATGGCTTGCAATGTAGTGTCCTTCATCATATGCTTTTTTAACTAGCTCTGGTTGAGCTTCAACTCTTGCTCCCAATTCAAAAAATGTAGCTTTTATATCTTCTTGTTTTAATATATTTAAAATAGCTTCAGTATTAGTAGATGGTCCATCGTCAAAAGTTAAAAATACTCTTTTTGTTTCTGATTTATATATTTTACTCATATTGTCAATTCCTACTTGTGTTAATTTCGGTAGTTTTGCCTGTCTTGCTGCTTCTTTTTCTTCTTCCTCCTGTTTCTTTTTAGCAATTTCTTCTCTTACTTTTTGTTCTTCTATTTTTATAGCTTCTTGTTCTTTTGCTTTTTTTACATTATTAGAAATCAAAATAGAAGTTCCTGCTATAATTGAAACTACAGTAATTATTGTAACTATTAAAATTGCTACTTTTTTCCTATTTAGTTGACGATTACCTTTTACTTCAATATGGTAAAAGCTTACTTTCTCTTTTACATCATCATCATTATGTAATTTATTAAAGAATTGGGAAAACGCTTTTTTTATTTTTTCTAGTCTTCTCTTTAGTTTACTTTCTTGATCTGAGCTTGTCTGCATTAACATGTTTTGTTGATTTCTTGCTATTTCTTGCTTTGCATCAATTTCATCTTTTGCTACTTTAACACGTTTCCATCTCATCTTTACCCCTTCTATTTTACATTTTTTGACTTATAATTCAAACCTATTATACACTATTTTTTTACATTTTAAAAGAGTTTAGCACACTTTTTTACAAAAGTATAATAAACTCTCTTTTTTTTTAGTCATCTTTTACAGAATTAATTTTAAATAGTTTAAATAGTTCTACTATTACTAATGGTAAAAATATCAATATTATTAATTCAATAATATTATTCTTTGGCAGTACTGGTATTCTAAATATTCCTCTTAAGAATGGCACAAACATTACCACTAACATTAAAAGTGCTGATGCAATAACTGCTAAAATCAACTTTCCATTATTGAATATCTTAGTTTTAAAAATTGATTTTTTATTATTTCTTATATTAAATATATGAACCAATTCAGAAAGTGCTAAAGTAGCAAAAGCCATTGTTTGACCTACTTCTATTTTAGATTCATCTAGATTTAATCCTTCAATTGGTGTTTTAGTTGTATACATGCCTATCATAAATGCAGCTAAAGTCAATAAACCTATCATTATTCCTTGATAAACTATTCTCCATGTATTTCCTTTTGTAAATATGCCTTGTTTAGGTTTAATTGGTTTTCTATTCATTATTCCTTCTTCTGCAGGGTCAAAAGCCAATGCTAATGCTGGCAAAGAATCTGTAATCAGATTAATCCATAGTATATGAATTGGTAACAAAATTTCAATGGCAGTAACGTCAGATATCCCAAACCAGTTGCCGAAGAATGGTGTTAATAAAGTTGCTAAAAATAAAACTATAATTTCACCTATATTACTTGATAATAAGAATTGAATAACCTTTAGTATATTATCATATATTCTCCTACCTTCTTCAACTGCAGAAACTATTGTAGCAAAATTATCATCTGTCAAAATTACATCAGCTGCTTCTTTTGCTACATCTGTACCAACAATTCCCATTGCACAACCAATATCTGACTTCTTCAATGCTGGACTATCATTTACTCCATCACCAGTCATCGCAACAATTTCTCCATTTTTTTGCCAAGCATTAACTATTCTAACTTTATGTTCTGGAGAAACTCTAGCATAAACACTATATTTTCTAATATTCTTTTTTAAGTCTTCATCTGACATTTTTTCTAATTCAGCACCTGTTAAAGCTTCTTCTTCATTTTCTAAAATTCCTAATTCCTTGGCTATAGCAGTTGCTGTTATCTTATGATCTCCAGTAATCATTACTGTCTTTATCCCTGCTGTCTTACATTTTTGCACAGCTATCTTAGCTTCCTCTCTTGGTGGATCTATCATTCCAACCATTCCAATAAAAGTCAAATCCTTTTCTATATCTTCCATCTCTTCTTTTGATGGAATATGGTCTATTTCCTTATATCCAGATGCTAATACTCTTAGTGCATCTTTCGCCATTTGCTCATTATGTTTTTTTATTATTTCAGTATATTTTTCTAAGTCTTGTCTTATTTCACCATTAACTTCATAAGAATTACATATTGCAAGTAATTCATCTACTCCACCTTTTGTATAAATAATATATCTGTTTTCATATTTATTTACTGTAGTCATTAATTTTCTATCTGAATCAAAAGGAATCTCTTCTACACGTTCTAACCTTTGAGTTTCTTCAACTGTATTTATTCCAAATTTTTTTGCCATATCAATTAATGCAGTTTCAGTTGGATCACCTGTTAATTCTCCATCATCGCCAACTTTAGTATCATTACATAACATATTAGCGTAAATTAATTTCCTTAATTCCTCGTTTACTTGAGTTTCTTCTGTCGTCTCTTTTAAATCTTTTGTCTCACTGTTTACAAAAGTTTTTAGGACTGTCATTTTATTTTGTGTTAATGTCCCTGTTTTATCTGAACAGATAACTGTTGCACTTCCTAAAGTTTCAACTGATGGCAATTTTTTTACAATAGCATGTTTCTTTACCATCTTTTGAACTCCTATTGCAAGCACTATCGTAGAAACTGCAACTAATCCTTCTGGAATTGCAGCAACGGCTAGACTAACAGCTGTCATAAACATTGATAATGGTTCTTTTCCTTGCATCAATCCTATTGCAAAAATAATTATACATGCAATAATTGCAACTATTCCTAATGTCTTTCCTAATTTATTCAACTTAGTTTGAAGAGGTGTCTCTTGGTCTTCTACTTCATTTATCATACCAGCAATCTTACCGACTTCTGTATTCATACCTGTTTCTACAACAATTCCTTTTCCTCTGCCATAAGTTACAAGACTTGAAGAAAATAACATATTTACCCTATCACCAAGTTCAACGTCTTCATCTTCTATCCTATCAATTGATTTTTCTACAGGAACAGATTCACCTGTTAATGAAGATTCTTGTGATTTTAAATTAACTGCTTCAATTATTCTTAAATCTGCTGGTATATAATCTCCTGTATCTAATACAACTATATCTCCTGGTACCAACTCTTTTGCAGGAATAACTTTTATTGTTCCATTCCTTATAACTTTTGATGCATGGTCAGTTAATTTTTGCAAAGCTTCCAATGATTTTTCTGCCTTACTCTCTTGAGAAACTCCTATTATAGCATTAACTATTACTACTATCATAATAACCATTGTATCTGTGATTCCTTCTCCCTTTGTGACTCCAACAATCCCAGATATTATAGCAGCTATTATTAAAATAATAATTGAAAAATCCTTAAATTGCTCTAAAAATTTTTGTATCAAACTTTTTTTCTTTTTAGACTCTAGTTCATTTAGTCCGGACTCTCCACGCTTTTTTATAACTTGCTCTTCTGTGAGTCCTTGTTCTAAATTAGTATCTAATTTTTCTTCAACTTCCTTAATTTCTTGATTGAACCATTTTTTCATAGTACACTCTCCTTACATAATTTTACCTTTACTTAGTATATACTATTGGAAATTGTATTCAAAGCTAAAAAATAATAATAACTAAGATTTTCCTAAAGTAAAAAAATAGCAAGACTCTCTATAAAGGTATTAACCTTTAAAAGTCTTGCTTACTTTATTTTAAAGCTCACTAACCAGATGTAACACCCATCGCGACTGTTGATTAGCAAATTTTTAAGCTACTCCCTTTTAATATTTTATTAACAATGTCATAAAATTCCTCTGATTTTTTAGCTTTATTGATGATCAATATAAACATCAATTTTCTTAATACTAATTTATCATGAAAATTATAAATTTTCAAGTAGTTTTTATAAAAATATAATCTTTCTTTATATTTTTAAGTTTATCAAAAATGTTATACCATTTTGTTTTTTCAAATTCTTAATATTTGAAACCTATACATTTGTTACCATAGTTGTTATATAAGCATTCATAAAGTTTATAGTAGCTTGCGCTATTTTTACTTTTTTTGCAATTTCTGTATCTTTTATTTTTTCTAATTTATTTTTTATTTCTTCTATTTCATATTTACTAAAGATATTCTTCAAAGATCTATTAGAACTTAACAATGATACTAATAAAATTGTATCCTCTGTAAGTTTTCCGTTTTCTAAAAATTCTGTTTTTACTTCTCCGATAATATCTTTAAATTTATTCTCATCTATATTTATTACTTCTTTTTCACCAAGCAAACCTTTTTTACTTTCTATTGTAATAATTTTATTTTCTCGCATACTTTCTATTAATAATTTTACAATAGTTTTCAAATCTTTAGTTGAAAAGCCAAAACAAATAGACATTAATATACTTTTTAAAGGTACCTCATCTTTTTTTACATTTTTTATAATTTCATATATTTTTTTATTATAGCTGGCAGTTGGCTCTTTCTCATTTAGTTTCACTTTGTCCTTATCTATAATTTCTAAATTTCCATTTATCATCATCTCTATTATCATAGACACAATTATATATGGTTTTACTCTCATTTCATATAAATTCTTTTTTTCTTTTAACATACATAGAGTATATTTTTCTGCAATATTTATATCCTCCATAATTTATTTCCCTTCTCAAAACTTTAACCTAGCAATTTATTAATTATTTCTTATTGAATGTTTTATTTAGCTTTATACATTTTTACAAGATTATCTATACTTAATTTTGTTCCATAATTCAAAATTGCATTTGAATATATTTTTATTGCAATATGAGCAATTACAGCTATTGAAACTATTAAAATTGCAAGTGATAATAGTATTTCTTGTGTAGTTGCTAATCCCATCATAACTCTAAAAGGCATTAAGAATGGTGAAGATAGTGGGAAATAAGTACCAAATGTAGCCAAACTTCCTGAAGGTGTTTGGATTACTGATTGACCTATATAAAATCCTACTATTGTTAATAACATTACTGGTGTATTTGCTGATTGTATATCTTCTGGTTT
>CANQPF010000050.1 GCA_947625665.1 uncultured Clostridia bacterium
ATAAATTTGGGGCTTGTAACGGGAATTGAACCCGTGACCTCAGCCTTACCAAGGCTGCACTCTACCAACTGAGCTATACAAGCAAATATTAATTCTAAAGTATTATATATGAATTTTATAAAAAAGTAAACTGTTTTTATAAAAAATTTAGTACTAGTGTAACCTAATAATTGCTTGACATTTTACTAAAAAAGTAATAAAATATATAACATAAAAACAAGTAAGAGAAAAAGTAAAATAAAGGTTGTCTAAAGAGAGAGTTAGCCATCGGCTGTAAGCTAACTTAGAAAAACATATTTGAAAAACTACCTCTTCAAGTTGCTAGTGAATAAGCTAGACGTGTTGGATACGTTATAATCTTAATTAAGTTAAAAATAGGATGGAACCGTGTTTTATAAGCACTCCTATGGATAAAAATCCATTGGGGTGTTTTTTGATTTTGCTGATTATAAGGAAAAATTTAAATTTGAATTCAAAAAACATCTCAAGGAAAAAGAAGGAGGAGTAAAAATGGTGAAAATTACACTAAAAGATGGATCTAAAATGGAAGTTGAAAAAGGAAGTTCTATTTTAGACGTTGCAAAAAAAATAAGTGAAGGGCTAGCAAGGGTTGCAACTTGCGGAGAAATTAATGGAAAAGTAGAAGATTTACGTTATGAAATTAATGAGGATTGTGAATTAGTAATTCATACATTTAATGAAGATGATTTAGAAGGAAAAAAGGCATATTGGCATACAACATCACACATTATGGCGCAAGCTGTAAAAAGATTATTTCCTGATGTTAAATTTGCAATAGGACCAGCCATCGAAAATGGTTTCTATTATGATTTTGATATTGAAAAACCATTTACAGACGAAGATAAGGCAAAAATTGAGGAAGAAATGAAAAAAATAATAAAAGAAAATATTGGAATTGAAAGATTTTCTTTACCAAAAGATGAGGCTTTGAAACTAATGGAAGATCAACCATATAAACAAGAATTAATTGAAGATCTTCCAGCCGGAGAAGAAATATCTTTCTATAAACAAGGAGATTTTACAGATCTTTGTGCAGGGCCACATTTGGAAAGTACTGGAAAAGTAAAATCTGTAAAAGTTTTATCTTCTTCAGGAGCATATTGGAGAGGTGATGAAAAAAATAAAATGCTACAAAGAATTTATGCTATATCATTCCCGAAAGCTAGTATGTTACAAGAATATATGGATAGACTAGAAGAAATAAAACAAAGAGATCATAGAAAAATAGGAAAAGAACAAGAATTATTCATGACACATAAATTAGTTGGTTCAGGGCTTCCAATGTATCTACCAAATGGCGCAACAATAAGAAGATTACTTGAAAGATATATTCAAGACAAAGAAATTGCTTTAGGATATAGTCATGTTTATACACCATCTTTAGCAAATTCAGAATTATATAAAGTTTCAGGACATTGGGATCATTATAGTGAAGATATGTTTCCAGTTATGAAAATGGATAATGAAGAAATGGTTTTAAGACCAATGAATTGCCCACATCATATGTTAATATATAAAAACAAAATGCATTCATATAAAGATTTGCCAATAAGAATTGGTGAACTTGCACATGACTTTAGATATGAAAATAGTGGAAGCGTATGCGGATTAGAAAGAGTTCGTGCTATGTGTCAAAATGATGCACATCTTTTTGTTACTCCTGAACAAATAAAAGATGAATTTGGAAAAGTTGTAAAATTGATATTAGAAGTATATAAAGACTTTAATTTTAAAGATTACGAATTTAGATTATCTTTAAGAGATAAAAATGATAAAGAAAAATATTTTGATGACGATGAAATGTGGGAAAAGGCAGAAAGTCAATTAAGAGAAATACTTACAGAATTAGGAGTAGACTTCTATGAGGCAGAAGGAGAAGCTGCTTTCTATGGACCAAAACTAGATGTTCAAATTAAATCGGCAATAGGACATGATGTTACAGTTTCAACATGCCAATTAGATTTCTTGTTGCCAGAAAGATTTGAATTAGAATATATTGGAGAAGATGGAAAGGCGCATCGCCCAGTAGTTATTCATAGAGCTATCTTAGGTTCTTTTGATAGATTCATGTGCTTCTTAATAGAAGAATATAAAGGTGCATTCCCAATTTGGTTATCACCAACACAAATAAAGATATTGCCAATAAGTGATAAACAACTAGAATATTGCAAAGTAATAGAAGAAGAATTAAGGAAAGTTGGATTAAGAGTTGAATTGGATGAAAGAAATGAAAAGATTGGTTATAAGATTCGTGAAGCTCAAATGCAAAAAATTCCATACATGTTAGTAATTGGAGATAAAGAAAAAGAGGCTGAAGAAATTACGGTAAGATCAAGGTTAAATGGAGATCTTGGAAATATGTCTTTAGATGAATTTGTTGAAAAAATTCAAAATCAAATTTCAAATATGGAATAAAGTTAGCATTATATATAATAATTGTTATACGAAAAGAAAGGAATGAAAATTTAAATGAAATTAGGAATTGTAGGATTACCAAATGTAGGAAAAAGTACAATGTTCAATAGTATTACAAAAGCAGGTGCAGAATGTGCAAATTATCCATTTTGTACAATAGAACCAAATGTAGGGGTTGTTGCTGTACCTGATGAAAGATTGGATAAATTAACTGAAATGTATCAGCCTGAAAAAACAACTCATGCAGTAGTTGAATTTGTGGATATAGCAGGACTTGTAAAAGGTGCAAGTAAAGGAGAAGGTTTAGGAAATAAATTTTTATCACATATTAGAGAAGTAGACGCTATCTGTGAAGTTGTAAGATGTTTCGAAGATTCAAATGTAGTACATGTAGATGGAAGTATTGATCCAATAAGAGATATTGAAACTATAAATTTGGAATTAATTTTTGCAGATATTGAAACGATAAATAAGAGATTAGAAAAAGCTAAGAAAAATTTAAAAGCTGACAAATCTTACCAGGTTGAAATTGATTTGTTAAATAGAATAAAAGAAAATCTTGAAAATGGAATATCTGCAAGAGCAGTAGAACTAACAGAAGAAGAACAAGAAATTATTAGAGATATGTTTTTATTAACAATTAAACCAATTCTATATATAGCAAATGTATCAGAAGACCAACTTGAAGATGCAGAAAATGATTCAAATGTTTTAAAGGTTAAAGAATATGCTAAAAAAGAAAATGCTGAAGTTATTCCATTATGTGTAAAGATTGAAGAGGAGATTTCAGGATTAGATGAAGATGACAAAAAAGAAATGCTTGAAGCAATTGGTTTAGAAGAATCTGGACTTGATAAGGTTATAAAAAAGAGTTATGACTTGTTAGGACTAATGTCATTTTTAACAGCTGGAAAACCTGAAGTTAGAGCTTGGACAATAAAAAAAGAAACTAAAGCTCCAGAAGCTGCAGGAAAAATACATTCTGATATACAAAGAGGATTTATAAAAGCCGAAATAGTTTCTTATGATGACTTAATGGCATGTGGTTCAATGAATACGGCAAGAGAAAAAGGTCTTGTTCGTTCAGAGGGAAAAGAATATATTATGCAAGATGGAGATATTGTTTTATTTAAATTTAATGTTTGAAATTTGAAAAAATAGATATATATTACAGAAGATTAATAAAATGTGTATATGTGAAAAAAATGTTGAAAATTGTAATATTTCTGTAACGAAACTGTAAAGAAAAAAAACGAAATTTGTATTGACTTATATCAAAAATAAGTATATTATTATTTTAACAACGGAAGTTTTTAAGTAAAAGTTTTGCGATTTTATTTGAAAAATCAATAAAAATACTTGAAAAAGGAAAAAACTTATGGTATAATAATTATTGATTGAATAATAATATTAGTAAAGCAAATAAAGGAGAATAAGTATGAAAAATTTAACAAATGCAAAAAAAGTTTTAGTAATGGTAATCATGGTAGCAATTATGTTACTATCAACAAATGTATTTGCCGCAGATGAAGGTTGGGCAAGTTTAGATAATGTTTTAACAAACAGTACAAATGGAACTGGTACGAGTGGAGGAAACGCATTATCTACAAATGGAACATTAAATGGAACTACTACAAATGGAACAGGAATTAGCAATACATCAACATTAAATACAACATCAAACTTAGCATCAAATACAGCAGGAACAACAACATTAAATGTAGCAGCAAATAACACAGCATCAACAAATAATAATACAAGTGCATATACTAATAATAGCAAAAATTTACCAGATACAGGTTTACAAGATTCATTACCAATGTTAGGTGTAGTTTCTGCATTAATAGTTTCTGCAGTATATGCATATAAGAAAGTTAAAGATTACCAAAACTTATAATCAAAAGTAAAAAATTAAATTTTAGTACAAAAATAAAAAGTATAACCAGCTGTTAAAATGAAAAATTTTAACGGCTGCTTTTTATGAAGATGTTAAAAGCGTTAAAAGACGCTTTTTTTGTGTATTATTTTTATAAAACGCAGATAAAAGTTATCTATAATAAAAAAATTTCCAAATAAGCTTGACAGTTTACAATAATAAAGATAAAATATAATAGGAGAAAAAATATAGAATAAAAACAAATATATATTTTATTCGGACATTGAAAATTTAATAAGAAAGAGGTGTAAAACTATGAACATAGCAGTCATAGTAATCGCCGCATTAATCTCAGTAGCAACTGGATTTGTTGTAGGAGTTGTTTACAGAAAGAAAGTTGCAGAGTCTAAAATTCAAGGAGCAGAAAATGAAGCAAAACGATTAGTAGACTTAGCGAAAATAGAAGCTGAAAATTTAAAGAAAGAAGAAATTTTTAAAGCAAAAGAAGAAAATATGAATGCGAGAAAAGAGTTGGACCAAGAGATTAAAGAAAGAAGAGGCGAATTACAAAAACAAGAATCTAGACTTATTCAAAAAGAAGAAAATCTAGAGAAACGTTCAGAAAATTTAGAAAAGAAAGAAATGCAAGCAGACAGAGAACTACAAGATATTGAAAAAGAAAAAGAAGAAATAGCGAATATTCGTGAACAAAAACTAGAAGAACTTCAAAAAGTTGCAGGACTAAAAAAAGATGAGGCTAAAAAAATATTATTAGACACAATGGAAAAAGAAATTACAGCTGAAAAGGCAGCAATGATCAGAGAATATGATGAAAAGGCTAAGGAAGATGCAACAAAAAATGCAAAAGAAATTTTAAGCTATGCTGTACAAAAATGCGCAGCCGACCATTCTCAAGAGACGACAGTATCAATTGTTGCATTACCAAATGATGACATGAAAGGTAGAATAATAGGTAGAGAAGGTAGAAATATCAAAGCTTTAGAAACACTTACAGGAGTTGATTTAATTATAGATGATACACCTGAAGCAGTTGTTTTGTCAGGTTTTGATCCTTTACGTAGAGAAGTTGGAAAAATAGCACTTGAAAAATTAATTGAAGACGGAAGAATACATCCAGCAAAAATCGAAGAAATGGTAGAAAAGGCTAAAGAAGAAATAGACAATACAATAAAATCAGAAGGAGAAAGAGCAGTACTAGAAACAGGAGTTAATGGATTACATCCTGATTTAGTAAAATTGATTGGTAAATTAAAGTACAGAACAAGTTATGGACAAAATGTGTTAAACCATTCAATAGAAGTTTCAAACTTAGCTAGAATAATGGCGGATGAATTAGGATTGGATGCTAAACTAGCAAGAAGAGCTGGGTTATTACATGACATTGGAAAAGCTTTAGACCATGATATGGAAGGAACACATGTTGAAATAGGTGTTGATGTTCTTAAAAAATATAAAGAAAACCCATTAGTAATAAATGCAGTAGAGGCACACCATGGCGATGTAGAACCACAAACAATAGAAGCAGTTCTAGTACAAGCAGCAGATGCTATATCAGCTTCAAGACCAGGAGCAAGAAGAGAAACATTAGAAGCTTATATTAAACGTTTACAAAATCTTGAAGAGATAGCTGATTCATTTGAAGGAGTTGAAAAATCTTTCGCAATACAAGCAGGTCGTGAGGTCAGAGTAATGGTAAATCCAGAAAGAATAACAGATGACGAAATGACAATATTGGCAAGAGATATTTCTAAAAGAATTGAAAAAGAAATGGATTATCCAGGACAAATTAAAGTTAACATGATAAGAGAGACTAGAGTAATCGATTATGCAAAATAATAAAATATATAAAACAGGGGCAGATATAGGAGCCCTTGTTTTTTTGATTTCGGAAAAAGAGGTTTTACTTGAAAAAAGCCAAGTTTTGTTGTATTATTATATGGTGAAAAGAGGAGGAAGATAAATGAACATATTAGCTATAGGTGATTTGGTAGGAAATGCTGGAATAAAAAAAATGAAAAAGGAATTAAATAAAATTAGAAATCAAGAAGATATAGATTTTGTTATTGTTAATGGCGAAAATTCAGCTGAAGGGATGGGGATAACCCAGAAAAATTTTGATGATATTTTAAGCCAAAATGTAGATGTAATAACAATGGGAAATCATACATGGGGAAAGAAAGACATATTTAAATTTATAGATCATCCTAAATTAATAAGACCAGCAAATTATCCAGAAGGTGTAGTTGGAAAAGGTTATTCAATATATAATTGTAAAAATAAAAAAATAGCAGTAATTAATCTTATAGGAAGAGTAGGATTAACAGTTTTATCAGATAATCCATTCATAAAAGCTAAAGAAATTATTGATACAATAGAAAATAGGGTAGATATTATTATAGTAGATTTTCATGCAGAAGCAACAGCAGAAAAAATAGCATTAGGAAATTATTTAGATGGAAAAGCTACAATTGTTTTTGGAACACATACTCATGTACAAACAGCAGATGAAACAATACTACCTAAAGGAACAGGGTACATAACAGATATAGGAATGACAGGTCCAAAGAATTCAATAATAGGAATGGATATAGAAGCTTCAATAAAACGTTTTGAAACAACTTTGCCAGAAAGATATAAAATTGCAACAGGGGAAAGCGGTTTAAATGGTGTTATATTTAAAATAAATGACAATACAAATAAAGTTGAAAAAATAAAAAGAGTAGCATTATAGAATAAAATGTTGACTTGTGAAAAGTGCTGTCGAAAATTGGTGAAAAGCTTGATATATTGCGATGAAAAGCACTTTTAATTTTTGAAAAAATATTTACATCCTATGCCAAATATTATAAAATACAAAATGTAAAAGTTGCAACAGAAAAAATTATAAGAGTATAGGAGGAAAAAATGGAAATTTTAAAGATTTCATCAAAATCAAATCCTAATTCAGTAGCGGGAGCTATAGCTGGATTAGTAAAAGAATCAAACAAAGCAGAAATGCAGGCAATTGGAGCAGGAGCACTAAACCAAGCAGTTAAGGCAGTAGCAATAGCGAGAGGTTTTGTAGCGCCAGCAGGAGTAGACTTGGTATGTATACCAGCTTTTGCCGAAGTTGAGGTTGAAGGAGAAGACCGCACAGGTATAAAACTGATAATAGAATCAAGAAATTAAAATATATACAGGGGCATAAAAATATGCTCCTTTTTTTTGTTATAATCTATTGAAAAATTTTATCTTTTAAGATATAGTAAGATAGAATGAGGTGGAGTATGAGATCTAATTTTTTTAAGTATGTTTTTATAGTATTTGTAATTGGAATAATGATTTTTGCAATTTACAAAATTAGGACTGATGAAGAACAAAAAAGCCAAATGCAACAAGTTAAATCAGAAGAGGAAGAACAAGCGAGAATAAGAGAAATAAACTTAGGAATTGCAGAATATGATACAATGAATCCTCTTACGAGTAATAATAAAAATGTACAAGATATACAAAAATTAATGTATGAACCATTGGTAAATTTAACAACAGACTATAAAGCAGAGCCTTGCTTAGCTGTTGAATGGGCAAAGCAAACTGAAACAGTATATATAATTAAATTAAGAGAAGATGCTAGATGGTCAGATGGTACAAGTTTTACATCAGAAGATGTACGATTTACAATTGATATATTAAAAAGTCCAGAAACATCTTCAATATATACATCTAATGTTCAAGAGGTTGTTAAAGTTGAATCAGTTGATGACCATACTTTAAAAATAGAATTGAGCCAAGAAGTACCATTTTTTGAATATAATTTAACTTTTCCTATTGTAGAAGCTGCAACATATAGCAGAGAAGAAATACCAGGAGGAACTGGAAAATATAAAGTTGCAGAAAATGGAGAATCTATAATATTAAATAAAAATGAATATTGGTGGGGAGCAGGAAAAGGTGTCAACTTATCACTAGAAAAAATAAATATTAATAAATATGAGTCTCTAGGGGAAATGTATAATGCATTTAAAATAGGAAATATAGACTTAATAAGTACAGATAATACTAATTTACAAGAATATATTGGAAAGATTGGATATAATGAAAAACAATTACAAGGAAGAGAGCATACTTTTTTAGCATTTAACACACAAAATAATTTCTTAGAATCAACTGCAGTAAGAAAAGCTATAGCTTTTTCAATAGATAAAGATAATATTGTATCTAGTGTATTTAATAATACATGTTATACATCAAGTTTTCCATTAGAATTTGGAACGTGGATATATCAAAATCAAAATTCAAGTTCGGGATATAATCCAGAACAAGCAAAACAAGAGTTAATAGATGAAGGTTGGTCATATAGAAATAAAGGATGGCAAAGAAGTGTCTCTACATCTTCAGGAAGTAGAAATAGATCAAGAACTACATCACAAAGGTTGCAAATAAATTTACTAGTTAAAGGAAGTGATGCTACAAAAGTTGCAGTAGCTCAAAATATAATTACACAGTTAGCAAATCAAGGAATAACAGTTAATCTTGTTGAAGCAACAGATGCTCAATACTATGATAATTTAGATAGTAAAAATTATGATATTGCTATTTGTACAATTAATTTATCGCCTAACCCTAGTTTAGAAACTTTTTTTGGTGAAAACAATTTAGCTAATTATCAAAAAGATGAAGTAACAGAACTAATGAAAGAAGTAAAAAATACAACAGATGAAAATGTCTTAAGAAACGATTATCAAAAGTTATCAGAATTTTATAAAAATGAAGTACCTTATCTAAGTTTATATGCTAATAAATATAGTGTTGTATATAGTGCAAGTATGTTAGGAGAACTTTCTCCAAATTGGTTTACAAGTTTTTATAATGTTGATACATGGGCCAAATAGACATTAAAGAAAAAAATAAAATAAAGTATTGACAAAACAAAAATTTGGTGTATAATGCATATATCAAACAAAAGTTTAGTA
>CANQPF010000051.1 GCA_947625665.1 uncultured Clostridia bacterium
ATATCTGAATTGTTTTTTCCCAACTGGGCTAATGCTTCACCATAACTTTGTCGTGTTGCCTTTTTTTCTTCCTTCATTATTCAACACCTCCTAATTCTTTAATTGCTTGATTATATTGTTCTTCATTTGGAGCCTTTCCATGCCATCCTGCTTGGTCTTCCATAAAAGAGATTCCTTTCCCTTTAATTGTTTTTGCAACAATACATACTGGCTGACCTTTTACATTTTTTGCAACATCAAAAGCAGAAATTATTTCTTCTATATCATTTCCATCAATACAAATTATTTTAAATCCAAATTCTCTAAATTTTGCATCTATTGGATATGGACTCATTACATCTTTAATTGATCCATCTATTTGTAAATTATTATTATCAACTATTACACATAAATTGTCCAATTTATATTGTGCAGATGTCATAGCTGCTTCCCATATTTGTCCTTCCTCAATCTCACCATCTCCTACTATACAATATACTCTATAATTTTTCTTGTTTAGTTTTCCTGCTATTGCCATTCCATTCGCAGCAGATAAACCTTGTCCTAAAGAACCTGTAGTCATATCTACACCCGGAATATTTTTCATATCAGGATGACCTTGCAAGCAACTATTTAAATGTCTAAATGTTTTTAAATCTTCTCTAGGAAAATATCCTCTACTAGCTAACGTACTATATAATGCCGGTGAAGAATGACCTTTAGATAAAACTAATCTATCTCTATCTTCCCATTTTGGATTTTTTTCATCAATATTCATTTCATTAAAATATAGAACTGTTAGAATATCCGCAATTGAAAGAGAACCACCTGGATGTCCAGATTGTGCAGAATAAACTTCTTCTAATATTCCATTTCTTATTTCTCTTGATTTTTTTTGCAATTCTTTAATATCCGTAATTCTCAAAATTATCACACACCTTTCTTACAACAAAAGGCAGATACTATTGTATCTACCTTTTATTTTCCATTATATTTTATATATTATTCCCATTTTTGTCAATATAAAACCCTTTTTGTTATTAACGTTATGACCTAAAAAAAAGCAAAAGAGTAGAATTACATTTTCTACTCCTTTCCATCACGCAACTATGTTGTGCATGAATTAACCCTGTTAGGCAAAACCGATAGAACCTAACCGATTGGGTTATAATAAAATAGGTACCTATTTAATAAGGATAAATAAACTACCCCTATTTTAGATTGTATAGACTAAACATCTTAAACAATCTTTTATGTCCACGGCTTTTACTCTAGGTTAATTGGTATTATATAACATTTTTTGTGTTTTGTCAACTATTTATGTTGTTTTTTTTACTATTTTAATTTTTTTAATTCTTGTTTTAATTCTTCACGTTTCTCCATAGTCATTTCAACTAATGGTAAACGAGGAATTCCATAATTAAATCCTTCTTCATTTAATGCTGCTTTTACTGGTATTGGATTTACTTCTGAGAAAAGAGATTTTATTAAAGGAATTGCTTTTAATTGATAATCTTTAGCCTGCTGAACATTTCCTTCAAAAAATGCTGCAACCATATCATGTGTAAATTTGGGTCTAACATTTGATAATACAGAAATTACACCAAGACCACCTAAAGATAATACTGGTACAATTTGATCATCATTTCCCGAATAGATATGTAAATCATCTCCACATAAATGTGCTATTTCAGCTACTTGAGATAAATTTCCGCTTGCTTCTTTTATTGCTACAATATTTGGAACCTTTGCAAGTTCTACACATGTCGCAGGCGTGATATTTACACCTGTACGGCTAGCAACACTATAGACAATTATCGGTAAGTCAACACTTTCAGCAATTGCTTTATAATGTCTAACTAATCCTTTTTGAGTCGTTTTATTGTAATATGGAGTTACAACTAATAATCCATCCACTCCTAATTTTTCAACTTCTTTAGACATTTCAATAGCTTGTTGAGTATTATTAGAGCCAGTACCTGCTATAATTGGAACTCTCCCTTTTGCAGTATCGACAGCACACTTTATTGTCGCTATTTTTTCATCATGTGTCATTGTTGAAGATTCTCCTGTCGTACCACAAACAATTATAGCATCTACCTTATTCTCAATTTGATAATTTACAAGTCTTTCAAACTCTTTCAAATTAACTCCATTATCGTCAAATGGTGTTGCAATAGCTGTTCCACAACCTTTAAATAAAATCTTTTTCATACTAAATCCTTCCTTTCTTTATTTAATTTGTAATTTAGTTTTCTTTATTTTGTTCAAAAATCTTTTCTAATATTTGTACTGCATTAGAAGCCGCGCCTTTTCTTAAATTATCTGCTACTACCCATAAATTTAGAGCATTTTTTGTACTAAAATCACGTCTAATTCTACCAACAAAAACCTCATCATGTCCATCAGCTTTTGATGGTAAAGGATATAACTCCCTATCAGGATTATCTACAACTATAATTCCTGGATAATTTTCTAATAATATTTTTACATCATATAAATCAAATTCTTTTTCAAATTCCAAATTTATTGATTCACAATGACAGTTTACTACTGGAACTCTTGCTGTTGTTGCTGTTATTGGTAAATCAGGTTTGTGTAATATTTTTCTCGTCTCGTTAATCATTTTATGTTCTTCCTTGGTATATCCGTCTTCCATAAACACATCAATATGTGGCAAACAATTATTGTAGATTGAGTAAGGGAACTTCTTTAAATTTTCTCCATCATTTCTTTCTTCAAGATCTTCAATACCATATCTCCCAGCACCTGAAACAGCTTGATAAGTTGAATATACAATTCTTTTTATTGTATACTTATCATCCAGAGGCTTTAATGGTAACATAGCTTGGATTGTTGAACAATTTGGGTTTGCTATAATCCCTTTATTTTTTTTAATGTCTTCTGGATTAACTTCTGGCACAACTAATGGAACTTCTGGATCCATCCTATAAAAACTGCTATTATCAATTACTGTACATCCATTTTCTACAGCAATCGGTACATATTTTTCAGAAGTTTCTCCTCCTGCACAAAAAATAGCATAGTCAAAACCTAATTCGAAAGATGACTCTTTCAATTCATATACAATATATTCTTTTCCCATAAATTCAACTTTCTTCCCTGCTGACTTTTCTGAAGAAAATAATATATATGAAACATTAGGAAAATTTTTTTCTTCTAACACTTTTAATGCTGTTTTTCCCACTACTCCTGTTGCTCCCACAACTGCTACTTTGTAATTCTTTTGCATACGATTTACCTCCTTATTTTATTAACATCTTGATTCTAATAATATCATTATTATTTTTTTTTATCAATATGTTAACAATATAATATATGTAAAAAGTTCAAATTTGGTTTTTTATTTATTGTTTTTTTAATATATTTTGCATATAATGTAAAAAAGATTGTAAAGGATGATGTAATATGTTTGAAAATACTATTGAAAATTTAAGTAATAGCTTAATAAAAAATACTCAAAAAATAATTCAAATTCCAAGTGTTCATTCTGAAAGCGATAATCCTAATGAACCTTTTGGTAAAAATGTAGCAAAAGCTTTAGATTACATGTTAAAATTAGGAGAATCTTTAGGGTTTAGAACAAAAAATATAGATGGTTATTGTGGATACATAGAATTTGGTGAAGGCAAAGAAATGCTTGGAATAATTGGACATTTAGACGTTGTACCTGAAGGTGATGGATGGACTTATCCTCCTTTTAGTGCAACAATTGCAGACAACAAAATTTTTGGTCGAGGTGCAATTGACGATAAAGGTCCTGTTATGGCTTCTCTATATGCCATGAAAACTGTAATGGAAAATTGTAAAGTTAATAAAAGAGTTAGACTTATTTTAGGACTTAACGAAGAAAGAGATTGGAAATGTATAGAATATTATAAAAAACATGAAGAGCTACCAACTGTAGGTTTTAGTCCTGATGCAGATTTTCCTTGTATTTATGCTGAAAAAGGAATAGCAAGTAGTTACCTTCATATGAATTATACACCATCTTTAGAAGAAAAAATCAAAATTATTTCTATCGACTGTAATAACAATGCTATAAATGTTGTACCAAAATATTGCAAAGTAACCCTTCAAATAAATCCAAAAGAACTCTCAGTATATGATTTTACTGTATTTACTCAAAATCTAATATCAGAAAATAATTATAATATTGATATAGTTCAAACATCCGGTTCTCAAGATGACAATTCTCAATCAAATGATATTATCGTAACTCTTACTTCTATTGGCGTTCAAGCACATGCTGCTCATCCAGATTTAGGAGTAAACGCAATTTCTCCAATGATAGTTTTGTTAAATTCTATATTTCAAGAATATGATTGTTCTATTGACATTTTTGACTTTTTCACAAGATTCATTGGCACAAAATACACAGGGGAAGATTTAGATATAAATTTTAAAGACGAATCTGGTATTTTAACCCTTAACGTTGGTGATTTCAAATTAGAAAATTCAACAATAAAAATAGGAATTAATTTACGTATTCCTGTCCATACAGAATTAGATTTAGTTGAACATACTTTTAAAAAATTTCTGTCAACATACTCAACTGTTTCTTTTGAAACAACAAGATACCAAGAGCCTTTATATATACCAAAAGATAATTATTTAATTAAAACTTTATGTAATATTTTCAATGAAGAAACCAATTCTAATTGTGAACCAATAGCAATTGGCGGTGGTACATTTGCAAGAGCTTTTAATAATTGTGTATGTTTTGGTACAAATTTTCCTGGAAATAAAGATATGTGTCATCAAACAGATGAGTTTATACAAATAGAAAATTTAATTCTTGCATGCAAAATTTATACAAAAGCAATATATGAATTAACTAAATAATTATTTTACATAGAATGAAGGTCTATTTCAAAGTATACAATGAAATAGACCTTTTTCCTATTTTTATTTAAATATACTCCCCGCCTTAGCCGTAAGATGTCTGGAATTTTTAAGGACCTGCTCCTAAAAACAGGTGGGTGCCTACCATAGTATTCCTGGGCTCCTCACTGGTAATGTGAGCTTGCACGCCATACTCTGAGATCAGCCCCTCTTTATGTGTGTTGGTTCTAAAAATTCTGTCTATACGCACTACGCAGGGTTTTTATTTATTTTTAAGTTATATATATATTAGCATTTTTTCACTATTAATTCAAATTATTGTTGGTTCAATTTAGACTGTTTTTATTCGTTTTGAGCTGTTTATATTAGTTTTTCTCTTTTTTTCATTATTATTCTTATTATTTTTTAATTTTTTAAATTTGATTTTTTATCCTTTTTATGTTAAAATTTATTTAATAATTTTGGGGTGCACTTTTAAAAAATTGCACTTTTTTTGTATTTGTAAAAATCTTAAAATACACTCTATGGTTCCATTGTTGCACTCAAATCTGCTATTTCTATATTTGTTCCATTTTTATCATAATATTTTAGAATTAATTGGTCTGTCAAATAGTATGAATCTCTATAATTACTTCCTAAACCATATTCACAATCTTTTGTATCTAATATATTTTCAACATTTACTTGATTATCATCATATAAATACCCTTGATTTTTTAAAGAATTAATATATTCAGACATGCTAGTATAATTAACTTCAAGTGTTAACAATGCATCTTTTACATTATCGTGAAATCCACTTAACGTTGCTTCTTCTACATGCTTTATAGGACTATTTTCTCCTACTTCATAAGACATTATAACTCCTGCTAAAACCACTACCACTATTATAGCAATCGCTAACGTTATCAATGCAATACCTTTTTGTTCCTTCATATATAATTCATTCCTTTCTCTTGATAACTAACTCTATATACAATTGTGCAATTATATAATTATTATAACATAGTTTCATTACAATTACATTACACTTTCGTTGCATTTTAATTTCAAACTAAGTTATAATAAGAAT
This sequence comes from uncultured Clostridia bacterium, assembly GCA_947625665.1. Taxonomy (GTDB): domain Bacteria; phylum Bacillota; class Clostridia; order TANB77; family CAG-508; genus CAG-269. Next base: position 5,918 of record CANQPF010000051.1, read on the forward strand.
CTTGTTGTTTACTACAAAAAAAACTCCGATTTGTTTATCAGAGTTTTTTCTAAAATTATTATTTATTTTCTTTTTCAGCTTTTTCTTCTTTCTTTGTTTCCTTCTCTTTAGCTTTTTCAGTTTTTTCTTCTTTTTTTGGTTCTTCTACTTTAACTTCTTCTGCTTTTTCTTCTTTTTTAGGCTTTTCAACTTTAACTTCTTCAGTCTTAGCTTCTTCTTTTACTTCAGCCTTAGGTTCCTCTACTGCAGTCTCTTTAGCTGGAACTTCTTCCACTACTTCTTCTACTGGTTCTTCTGCTAAATCTTCTTTAACAACAATTTCCTTATCTTCGATTCTAGCTCCAATTTTTTCTCTAGTCTTGGCAGCTTTACCAATTCTATCTCTTAGATAGTATAGTTTAGCACGTCTAGCTTTACCAACTCTAACTAATTCAACTTTCTCAACTAATGGTGAGTGGATTAAAAATGTTTTCTCTACACCTACTCCATAAGAATTTTTTCTTACAGTAAATGTTTGATTTAATCCTCCACCTTGTACTTTTATTATAATTCCTTCAAATACTTGAATTCTTTCTTTGTTTCCTTCTTTTATCCTTACGTGTACTCTAACAGTATTACCAACTTTTAATTCTGGTATCTTGTTTTTTAATTGTTCATGTTCTATAGATTTTATAATATCCATCTTAGAATTTTCCTCCTTTTTTTCAATTTTTGAGCGGTGCATCTATTTGCACTTCATTTTACTTTTTCAATAAATCTGGTCTTTTCTTTTTAGTCATTTTTAAAGCTTGTTCTTTTCTCCATGTATCGATATTTTCGTGATGTCCTGATAATAATACATCTGGAACTTTCATTCCTTCAAATACTTCAGGTCTTGTATATTGCGGATATTCCAATAATCCATTTGAAAAAGATTCTTCCTCAATTGATTCTTTATTTAAAACACCTTCAACATATCTACTAACACTATCTATTAACACCATTGCAGGAATTTCTCCTCCTGTTAATACATAATCACCAATAGATATTTCTTCATCTACAATCTTATCAATTACACGTTGATCAATTCCTTCATAATGACCACATAAAATTATTAAATGTTGTTCTTTTGATAATTCTTCGACTTTCTTTTGGTTTAGTGTTTTTCCTTGTGGTGACATATATATTACTTTCGCTTTATTTTCTTTTAAATTTTTATCTACAGATTGATAAGCTCTATATACTACATCTGGCATCATTACCATACCGGCACCACCACCATAAGGGGTATCATCTACTTTGTTATGCTTATTTTCAGAAAAATCTCTTATATTTACTAAATTAATATCTATAAGATTTTTTTCTACTGCTTTTCCTGTTATACTTTGTCCTAATGGAGAAAACATTTCAGGGAAAAGAGTTAAAACATCAAACTTCATTTTACCCTCCATTTCATTTTACACTAGTCCTTTTATAAGATGTACAGTAATAGTTTTATTTTCCATATCAATTTTTTTTATTACATCTGAAATTGCAGGTAATAAAACTTGTTTACCTAATTCATCTTTAATTACATATATGTCATTACTTCCAGTATTATAGATATCAACTAAATTTCCTAACTTTTTATTATCATCTGTTATGACTTTTAGTCCTATTAAATCTACTATAAAATATGTATCTTCTTCTAAAGGTATTGCATATTTCCTTTCAATTTGTACAGAAGCTTGTTTCAACAATTCTGCATCATTCATTGTATCAATCCCTTTTAACTTTGCAAGTACCATATTTTTATGATATTTGATTTCTTCAATAACATATTTTACCTTTTTATTATTTTGTACGACATATATTTCTTCTAAATCATCAAATCTTGAAATATCATCCGTATATGGAACGATTTTAACCATTCCTTTTACTCCGAATGTATTCACTATTTGACCAATTTCCAACATTTCTTTTTCCATATCTAACCTATCCTATAAATTCTACAGTAGCCCTTTTTTGTTCTCTGTTTGCAGTAGCTTTTATAACTGTTCTAATAGATCTTGCAATTCTTCCTTGTCTACCTATTACTTTTCCCATGTCGCTTTGTGCTACTTTTACTTCAAACACTATTGTTTTTCCATTATCAATTTCTTTAATTTCTACTGCTTCCTTATCTTCTACTAAACTAGTTATTATGGTTTCTAATATTTCTTTCATTTGCTTCATTCCTTTCTAGTATGTTTAGCAAATTAAGCTTTTTCAATTAACATTTTAACTGTATCTGTTGGTTTTGCTCCATTCTTAATCCATTTTTCAACTTTTTCCTTATCTAATTTTATTGTTGCTGGATCAGTCATTGGATCATATGTTCCTAATTGCTCTATTATTTTACCATCTCTTGGTGCTCTTGAATCTGCTACTACTATATGATAAAAAGGAGCTTTCTTCTTTCCTTGTCTTTGTAATCTTATTTTTACCATTTTGGGTTCACCTCCTAAAAAATTTCTTAATTTATATTAAAAAGTTAATATCTAATTCATATACTCCTGTACCTTAAGTAGTCAGAACTTTTTGATTGAAATATGTTAAAATTTTAAATTTTTGATATTATCCATAT
>CANQPF010000052.1 GCA_947625665.1 uncultured Clostridia bacterium
ATTGCCATAGATTTAGGAATACAAACATCATAACAAAGAAATTTACAAACCCTAAAAGCAAATTTGATATATAACTTAAGTTTTCAATTAAAGTTGCTTTGTATATATATAAATATTTTTTCATAATTTGTCACAATCCCCTTTCTACAAATTTAGATTTTAACATCTTTATATATAGATGTTATGATGCTTTCTAAAGGTATATTTGAGATGTTTATGTCTATAATTTTGTCTGTATCTAATAATTTAATCACATCAGCAATTTCCTTTTTTGTACTATCTATTTCAACTTTTAAGTTTTTACCTTTATCTTTTAAAATAGTTATACCATCTTCGTCCTGCAAATTTATAGGTTCTTTTAATTTAACTTCAATGATTTTTTTATTTAAATAATGATATTTTAAATTATTCATTGAATCGTCCAAAATAATTTTACCTTTATTTATGATAATTACTCTTTTACAAAGTTTTTCAATATCTCCAACATCATGACTTGTTAAAAATATAGTAGTTCCTAATTCTTTATTCATTTTTTTAATTAATTTTCTAATATTTTCTTTTACAACAGGATCAAGTCCAATTGTAGGTTCATCTAAAAATAGTATTTCAGGTTTATGAATCAATGCTGCAACCATTTCACATCTGATTCTTTGTCCAAGTGATAAATTTCTTACAGGTGTGTTAATAAATTCTTCTAAATTAAAGATGTTTTTTAGTTCTTCTATTCTATTATCAATTTCACTATTTGGTATGTCATAAATTGCACCAAAGAATTTAAAATTATCATATGGAGTTAAATGCATCCACAATTGTTCTTTTTGACCAAACACAGTTCCAATTTTATATGCCAATTTTTTTCTTTCTTTAGAAGGATTTATATTATTTACCAATATTTCACCACTTGTAGGGTATAGAATACCTGTAAGCATTTTTATAGTTGTAGATTTGCCAGCTCCATTTGGACCAATAAAAGCAAGAATTTCACCTTTATCTACATTGAAACTTATGTTATTTACAGCGTTAATTGTTTTGTATGCTGGTTTTACTATAGATTTTAAACTACCTTTAATTCCTTTTTCTTTTTCTTTAATTTTAAATTTTTTGTTTAAATTTTTTACTTCAATTATACTCATCTTTTACACCACCTTTTATTTGTTTTTTGGACAAAAATCAAAAAATGCTAAGGAAATCATTAAGACTCCTTAGCAAGAAATTAAATAATCTTACTTTCAGTGTAAGTAACTATTTTTATTTTGTTACTCTTTATCGCTCGAACGTAATTTATGGATAATTAGTTCTTAGATAAACTCTTAAAAGTACTTATATTGTACTATAAATGGAGGATTTTGTCAATAATTATCAAAAAAATGTTTGACAAAATTAACAAAATATGTTAAAATATATAACATATTAAGAGTTTATCTAAGAACAGTAAAATAAAGTACGAAATGTTCGAGCGGTAAAGGGTAACATTATATAAAATGCTACTTACACTTATAAAGTGAGATTAAACGAGTCTTGCAAAGGAGTCTTAAAAAATGATTTCTTTTGCAAGGCTTTTTTGATATAATAACATAAAGAAAGAGGGAGATTTCTATGCCAAAATTTGTTTTAATAGTAGGACCACAAGCAGTTGGAAAAATGACTGTAGGTCAAGAATTGGAAAAGTTAACAGGATTAACACTTATGCACAATCATGAAACATTGGATTTAGTTTCAAAGTTTTTTGATTTTAATAATCATAAGAAAAAGTTAAGAGAGATAAGTGACTTGTTTAGATTTACGATTTTTGAAGAAGTTGCCAAAAGTGATTTAGAAGGTATGATATTTACTCTAATGTTGTGTCTAGAAAGAGAAGAAGATATAGAATATGTAGAAAAAATAGAAAAAATTTATAAAGAAAATAATGGGGAATTTTATGTAGTAGAACTTGAAGCTGATTTGAAGGAACGTTTACGTAGAAATAAAACAGAAAATAGATTGAAACATAAACCCGGGAAACGAGACTTGGTATTTAGTGAAAACAATCTATTAGGAGATGTAGAAAAGCATAAATTGAATACAGATGATGATGAAGTTCTGAATTTTGAAAACTATATTAAAATAAATAATACAGATATTTCAGCTAAAGAAACTGCAAGAATGATAAAAGAAAAATTTGAGTTATAATTAAAAATAAAAATGTCATCTTCTAACTAAACGGATGAGATTTTATATAGGATATTTATATGGCACATAATGCCAATGACAAAGGGGAGATATAGATGATACAAATAGATGAGTTTAAATTAGAAAAACCATCAAATAAAAGAAAAAATGAAGCAATTGAATATATAGAAGAATTTTATCAATATAATTCACCCATTAATGGTACAGGTGGATTACAAAGATATTTAGAAGATTATGAAGGGTGGTTGCAAAAATTAAAAAAAGATAAAAAAATAATTCCAAATGAAGAGGAAGTACCGAGAGAAACATTCTTCTTAGTGAGAAAAGGAGATAATAAAATCGTAGGGATGATTAATATAAGACTTGCTTTAAATGAGAAAATGAGAGCGATATATGGTAATATTGGTTATTGTATTAGACCTACAGAAAGAAGAAGAGGATACAACAAAATTAATTTATATTTAGGATTAAAAGAATGTCAAAAACATGGAATTAAAGAAGTGTTAGTAAGTTGCGATAAAGAGAATTTAGGATCTGCAAAAACTATACAAGCATTAGATGGAAAATTAGTTAGAGAATTTGAAGAAAAGGATACTTTAAATTGTGTAATCCAAAAATATTCTATAGATGTTGATAAAAGTATAGAGAAGTTTTATAAAAAATGTGCTTTTAATCAAAAGTCTTATGATTATATAGGATATGGAACAAAAAAAGAAATTGGATTAAAGGGAGAATAAAAATGATTAAAATTAGAAGGATAGAAGAAAAAGATATTGAGACTGTAGTAGATATAACAATTGAGTCATGGAGAGATACGTATAAGGGAATTATTAGTGATGATTTTCTAAATGATATGGATAGAAAAGAATTGATTGAAAGAAGAAAAAAAGATTATAATCAAAATGGATTCATTGTTGCAGAAGTAAATGGACAAGTTGTAGGATTTTGTAGATATACTACAGAAAATATTTTCTCAAAACAATATGAAAAAGTTGATTCACAAATTTGTGCTTTTTATCTAAGACCAAGATTTAAAAGAAAAGGAATAGGTTCAAAAATATTTAAAAAAGTAATAAAAGAACTTAAAAACAACGGAAATAAAAAAATGATTATAGGGTGTTTGAAAGACAATAAGGATGGAAGGATGTTTTATGAAAAAATGGGTGGAAAAATATATGATGAGAGATTTTTTGAAATAAATGAAAAAGATGGAATAAAAAAATATAAAGAGGTTGTATATATTTATGATATTGAAGAAGTTTACAAAAATATAAAGGGATGATGATAATGAGAGAAGTAGATAAAATTTTAGAAAATTATTATGAAGATTATGATGAAGATGCTAGATTAATTAAAGATAAAGCACATAAAGTAGAATATATAACTACAATAAAATATATAGATAAATTTCTAAAAAAAGGTAATAGAATACTTGAAGTTGGTGCAGGTACAGGACGATACTCTCTGCATTATGCAGAGAAAGGATATCAAGTAGACTCAGTAGAGTTAGTAAATAAAAACTTAGAAATTTTAAAAAGTAAAATAAAAAAGAACATGAATATAAATGCAATACAAGGTAATGCTTTAGACTTAAATATGTATAAAGATGATACTTTTGATATTACTTTAGTTCTAGGACCACTTTATCATTTATATGAATATAACGAGATTAACCAAGCAATAGAAGAAGCAATTAGAGTAACAAAGAAGAATGGAAAAATCTTTATAGCGTATATACCAAATGATGCAGTATTTCTTAATTATGGAATTAAATCTAGGCAGATAAAAAGATTAAAAAAATTATGTGATGAAAATTGGAAAATTAAAAATATAAAAGAAGAAATATTTTCAACATTCAAAGTTGAAGAGTTTAATAAAATTATGGATAAACATAAAGTACGAAAGATTAAAAATGTTTCAACAGATGGTGTTTCACAAATTTTAAAAGATTACATAAATTGTTTAGATGATGAAGAATTTAACTTATATGTTGATTATCATTTGAAAAATTGTGAAAGATACGATATAATGGGTATTAGTGCTCATTCGCTATATATATGCGAAAAAATATAACTGTATAAAAATTATATGATTTCATAAATATTATGTGTGTGAAAAGGAATAAAATAAGATAAATACTTTATTTATAAGGGATAGGAGAGAAATAAGATGAAATATTTTAAAAAATTAATAGGAGAACGAATTTATTTATCACCAAGAAATGCAGAAGATGTTGAACAATTTACTGAATGGCTTAATGATTTTAATGTGACTGACTATATAGGTAATAGCTCACAAGTTATATCATTAGCTGGAGAGAAAAAGTATCTAGAAGAAAATGAATTAGAATGTGGTTTTGTAATTGTTACTTTAGATGAAGATAAAATGATTGGAACAATTTCTTTAGAAAGTATAGACAAAGTGAATCAAACTGCAGAATTAGGAATTTTTATAGGAAACAAAAATTACTTAAGTAAAGGATATGGTAGTGAAGCAATAAAGTTAATTTTAGATTATGGATTTAATTACTTGAATTTTCATAATATTATGTTGAAACTTTTAAGTGCTAATGAAAGGGCATTTAATTGTTATAAAAAATGCGGATTTAAAGAGATGGGAAGAAGAAGAGAAGCTAAATATATAAATGGCAAATATTATGATACTATATATATGGATCTTTTGAAAAGCGAATTTAATGAAGAAGCTATAAAAAATAAAAATGTTTGACACTTGAAAAATCATGTAATTCAAGGTATAATTGGAAACAATTAATAAACAGAAAATATATTTAGGAGGAAATAAATTGGATAATTTAGAATTAATTAAGAGAAAAGCTGTACAAATTTTTTCAGAAGATGAATTAGAAGAAAAATTAAAAAGTGGTAAAAAACTTATAATTAAATTAGGAGCAGATCCTTCTAGACCAGATTTACATTTAGGTCATACAGTACCACTTAGAGTATTAAAGAAATTTCAAGAAATGGGACATGAAGTTGTATTTATAGTTGGTGATTTTACAGCAATGATAGGAGATCCATCGGGAAAAAATAAAACAAGACCAGCATTAACTTTTGAAGAAACAAGGAAGTCAGGAGAAACTTATTATAAACAAGTTATAAAAATCTTAGACAAAGATAAAACAAAAATAGCATATAATTCAGAATGGTTATCAAAAATGAATTTTGAAGACATTTTGAAATTAGCTAGTAAATATACAGTTGCAAGAATAATGGAAAGAGATGATTTTAAAAATAGATTTGAAAATGGATTACCGCTTTCAATGCATGAATTATTATATCCATTAATGCAAGGGTATGATTCAGTTGCTATAAAAGCTGATATAGAAATAGGTGGAACAGATCAAACTTTTAATTTACTAGTTGGAAGAGAGTTACAAAAAGATTATGGGCAAGAAAGACAAGTTGTAATAACTTTCCCACTACTTGTTGGATTAGATGGAAAAGAGAAAATGAGTAAATCTTTAGATAACTACATTGGAATAGATGAAAGTCCAGAATCAATGTACGAAAAGGCTATGAAAATACCGGATGATGTTCTATTAGATTATTTTAAATTAACAACAGATTTAGATATGGAAACTGTTGAGGAATGGATAAAAAAAGATATAGTAGAAGCACATAAAAGATATGCTGAAGAAATTATAAAAATGTATCATGGAGAAGAATTTATAGCACAAGCTGAAGAAAAATATAAGACTGTAGCAAAAGGTGGAATACCAGAAAATATTGAAGAATATGAAGCTTCTAAAGAAATTGAAGAAGACGAAGTTCAAGTTTGTGAACTATTAGTAAAAGTTGGGTTTGCAAAGTCTAAAGGTGAAGCAAGAAGAATGATACAAGGTAAAGGCGTTAAAATTGATGGAGAATTAGTTGATGATATTGGAGCCAAAGCAAAACTAAATAAAGAATTTGTTTTACAGTTTGGAAAAAACAAGTTTAAGAAAATTGTTTAAAATAAAAAGTTGTTATAATTTATGCATTATTATAACAACTTTTTAAATATTTTAAAAAAATTTAAAAAATTCTACAAATTTAGCAAAGTTTTAGTGTATAATAAAAACAACGAAAGTTAATAGAAAGGAGAATTAACAATTAAGTTAATTTAGTACTAATAAAATGGAAGAATTTAAATCAGGATTTGTAGCAATTGTAGGAAGAACTAATGTGGGAAAATCAACTTTAATTAATTTATTAGTAGGAGAGAAGATAGCAGCAATGGTTAACAAAGTGCAAACAACAAGAACAGCTATAAAAGGAATAGTTAACAGAGAAAATTCACAAATAATATTTATTGATACGCCAGGAATTCATAAACCTAAAACTAAACTTAATAGAACGATGGTTGAAACCTCTTTTGCGACTATACCAGATGCAGATGTTGTACTTTTTGTTGTTGAAGCGACTAGCAAAGATATAGGAAGAGGAGACAAAATGATATTAGACAAAATAAAAGAGGCTAATCGAAAAACAATATTAATAATAAATAAAGTTGACTTAGTTCAAAAAGAAAAATTATTAAGTTTAATTAATATATTTAGTAAAGAATATGATTTTGAAGCAGTAATACCAATATGTGCAACTAAATCAAAATATAGAGATGTTATTTTAGATGAGATTGAAAAGAACTTAAAAGAAGGTCCTGCATATTATAATATAGATGAATATACAGATCAGACACTTAGACAATTAGCAGAAGAAACAATAAGGGAAAAAGCACTTCAAATACTTAGTCAAGAAGTTCCACATGGCTTGTATATAGAAGTTGAAAAAATGGAATTTAGAAAAAATAAAAATGGCGAAGAAATATATGATATTGAAGCAACAATTTATTGTTTAAGAAAATCTCATAAAGGAATTATTATAGGGAAGAATGGAGAAATGCTAAAGAGAATTCGGTCGTGCTGCACGAATTGAGATGGAAAAAAATTTTGGCACAAAGATAAATTTAAAAACATGGGTTAAGATAAAAGAAGACTGGCAAGAAAATGATAATATTGTAAATAAATTTAAACTTCAATAATTTATTGGTATAATTATTAAAAAATTACAAATGATATCATTAGAAGAAAAAACAAAAGGGAGTGAAGCTTATGATAAAGAAAATAGCATGGGATACATTTAAAAATACAGGAGATATTAATTCTTTTTTAGAATACAAACAGATAGAAAACATTGAAAATAATCTAAAAAAAGACATTAATAATGATGTTAATATAAAAATAAATAACGAAATAAACGAGGTTGAAAAATAATGCCAAATGTAAAAATGAAGGGAGTAATACTAGCAGAAAATAATATGGGCGACTTTGACAAAATGTTAACTGTATTAACACCAGGAGTACGGAAAAATTTCATGTGTTGCAAAAGGAGCGCGAAGGCCTAAAAGTGCTCTTTTAGCAGGCACACAACTATTTTGCTTTTGTGAATATATGATGTTTAAAGGAACAACTCATTATCATATAAATTCTTGTGAAGTTATAGAGGTGTTTTATAATTTAAGGTGTGATTTAGATAAATTAGAGTATGCAATGAATATAAATAAAATAGTACAAGAAGTTACAACAGAAAACCAAAATTGCTTTAGTATCTTACAACTATATTTAAATACATTATATACAATTTCCGAAACTGATATGGACTTAGAATTAGTTTTAAGCATATTCAAATTACGTTTAGCTTCTATTTTAGGATTTAGACCTATGATAGATGCATGTGTTGAATGTCGGAAGTAAAGAAAATTTAACATATTTTAGTATAAAAGATAATGGCTTTAAATGCGAAGTTTGTGGAAAACAAGATAAGTCAGCAATACATATTGGAGAAGGAGCATTGAAGGCAATAAAATATACAATTTTAGCTCCACCAAAAAAACTATATTCTTTTACAGTAAAAGATGAAGCCTTAAGAGAATTTAAGTTGATGTCAAAATTGTATTTTTCTGATCATGTAGAAAATATTTAAAAACAAAAAAACATTGTCTAAATACTTGATATTTATAAAAAAATATAGTATAATAAGTCATGTTAAAAACTACCTTTTACTTAGCCTGTTGATTAA
>CANQPF010000053.1 GCA_947625665.1 uncultured Clostridia bacterium
AATTCTGACCAATCATATCTAGTATAAATAACGCTAGATATGTCTAACATTTCTTGTGAAACCCAGTCTAAGTAATACTTGTGTTCATCATCATAGGTTAGTCTTCTAGCATAATAAATAAACCCCTTCCCTGGATTTACTAAAACATCATTATTATCTTGTATAGTTTTTTCAACTATTTCATTATTTTGGTTGCTTTCTCCGGCTGTTTACTCCCATAACACTTGTTTTTGTAAATGTTAACATCATTACAAAAATTAATAATATAATTCTAATTTTTTTTAAAACTTCTACCATAATACTCCCTTACCATTGCATTACTTATTATATACTTATTTTTACGTTATATATTTTATCACCTTCATATTTTTATGTCAACTTTTTACGCTGTAAATTTTCTTGATAATACTTGTCTATAAAAATTTAAAATCTCTCTGTAATAGAGAGATTTTAAATTTTTGCTATTTCTTCTTTTCTACTTTTGATGTATTTCCTGTAGCTGTAGCATTTTCTTTTTTAGTTTTAGCATTTACTACGTTGTTAGAAGTTGCTGTTGAAGTATTTCCTTTTGTAGTGTTATTAGTAACAGTATTTGTGGTATTAGTATTTTTTGTATTTTTACTACTTGCCTTTTTTGTTTTAGAAGAATTTGTAGCTGTTGTTTGGTTATTAGTTTCTACTTTTTTATTCTGTTGCTTAACTATCAATGAATTATTGTTTAGAATTACTGCTAAATCTTGATCTGTTTGATCTGCTTGTGGTTGAATATTTTGTGGGTTTAAAACTTTAGTATTTTCTGGGTTACCTTTGCCTCTTAATGTTGGTAATTCTCCAGCTTTTAGATTTTCTTTTGATGGAATGTTCCAAATTGTAGGATCAAAGTAAACTCCATAATTTTTATTAGCTGGTTCGCCATCACTTTCCCAGAATTGATAATCATCTATTCCTCTTGTACCATCGCCTGGTGAAATATATTTTATTTCTGCTATATTTGAATTTTGAACACCATATTTACTTGCAGGTTTTCCAACAAATTCTTCTAACTCATAGTTGTTTTCGAATCCATTTGCAATTAAAGTTTTGTCTGAACCTGTATCGAATTTAGCATCTGTTGGTTTTTCTAGTACTGCAATTGAAATACAGCTCTTAATCTTACCAGAAGTTTTTACAGTTCCTATAAATCCTCCAATATATGACTGACCTTTAACTGTACATGTTGTATAACAATAGCTAATTTCTGGATCTTTTGCATAACCTACTAATCCACCACAGTAATTTTTCTTGCCTATAACTGCTCCTGTTGAATAACTATTTTCTATTATACCTTGATTGATTTCTCCAACCAATCCACCAATTGAATCTTGTGAACCATTAATTGTTACTTCTAGTGAACTTGACTTTTCAATCTTAGCATATTTTTCTAAGTTACCCACTAAGCCACCAACTTTTGTTGTACCATTTATTTGTGTGTTATGAGAATAACTGTTTCTAATTGTTGTTTTATTTATATTCTCCTTTGTTCCATCTGCATTTGTAGCATTTCCAATTAATCCACCTACATTTTTTGCACCTGAAACTATTGTATTTTCTACACTACATTCATCAAATGTTGTTTCTTGAGGCTGACCAACTAGAGCTCCTACTGTTTCTCTTGATTTTGAATCTATAGTTCCACCTAATACTTTTACATTTGAAATTGTTGATTTTTCAGTAGTGTTTGAAAGTGCTCCTAATGTTGCCTTTTCCATGTTAATATTAGGATTTTCAATTGTAAAGTTTTCAAATTTAGCATTTAATGTACTTTCAAAAATTGGAATTTGTACTCCTGTAATTTTCTTACCATTACCATTTATTTCTCCTACAAATGTTGAACGTATCATACTATTTCCTGTTGTGTAAGCAGATAAGTCTATGTTATCTCCTAATTTTATTTTTGCTGATGAGTTTTTAGTTACTTCATCTATAAAGTCTTTTCCATTATTTACTATTATTTCTTCATTGCTTACTTGTTTTCCAAAAGGGTTTGCTCTTAAATCATCTGTATATCTCTTTATTTGAGTAAATAATCTAAGTTTTAATTCAGATGTTTTAGTCATTTGAATAGTTCCCACATCTGTTATAACTTCACTAGCATCTTGTTTTAATGTTTCTACAAATTGTTTCTTGATATCTTCTTTATTCAAATATAATAATTTATCTGCATTTTCTTGTGCCTCTTTGAATCTTGCCATTTTGTATTCTTTTATATCCATTGCTGTATTTGTTTTTCTCTTAGTTATTTCTGCTAATGCATGTTGATCTGATACTAATGGATCACTTTCAGATTTTAACATATCTGTAGTCCATAATAACCAACCATCATCATAGCCACCATAACCTAGCATCTCATAAGACATTACCCATAGATTGTCAAGGCTTGTGAAGTTTACATCACTTAGAGGATTATACCAACGTATTGTTCTAAATCCTTCTGCTCCATAATCTATTGCATATTGACCATCTATTAAATCTTGAATAGAATTTACTCTTGTAAATCCTTTTCCAGCTCTTGATGGTTTAGTTTCAGTATCTGGCATTTTTGAAAGAACTTTTTCTTGTTGTTCATCTGTTAATTCAAATAGTGCCTGACCTACCATATAGTCTAAGAAGTAATTTACTTGGAATGCTTTATCGTAATAATCTTCTACTTTTTCTGGGGAAGAAATTCTATCTCCACTCCAGTTTACTGTAGCATTTGTATTTGTATTATAATTACTTACAAAGTTAAATTTACAATAACCTACTCTATCTAAGCCTTGGGTTAAGAATCCATCTGAATATGACTCTCCACCAACTGCTGGTCTTCTATTATGATTTTTAAGTATTAATGCTCCATCTTGGTCATGCATTGTTTCATGAGACCAAATCTTGAAGTTATCTAATAATGCGCTATCTTCCCAAAGAATTCTTGTTCCATACGCATAAGCTGCTGATCCGATTCTTGCTGTCCAAATTCCTGTTGCTTCAGCAAACCATTTATGATAATCTTCTTGAGTTTGATTTGCATATTGCCATGCTTTTCTACTTAGTAATTTTCCATTTACATATTCTCCATCATTAGCAATATTTGTATCTGTTTGAATATCATTTTTTCTGTTGAAACAATCCAATGCTTCTTGTTGCTTTTTAGTGTCTGAACTTCCACTACCTATCATACCATAAATTGTCTCATAATTTTTCTTTACACTACTTGCAAAATTTTCAATTTTCTTTTGCATTGCTTCAGAATTCTTTACTGGATCTGCATAATAAACTCTTGTTGCACCTATATGAATTTGTGTTGGACATGAGTAAATATATGCTGATTTTGGTGGTACTCTTAGTATTGGAAGTAATGTATTTGACCAACACTTCAAGTAATCCCAAGCTCTATATCTTAACCTGTCATCTTGGTTATCTAACCTTGTTTCTACTATAAATCCATTAAAGTTCTTTGGTAACCAATCATTAACATCTTTATATTCACCGGTACTTTCAATAAAGTAATCTATAAAGTCTCCTATTTGCTTTAAGCCAATTGCGTTACCAATGTTGTTTGCATAGAATGTATGTGTTGATGATGTAGATAAATTGCTATCATTTAATAGTAACCTTGTTGTTAATGTATCGTAATCTAATCCACCTTCAAATATATCTGCATGATATAGTAGAATATCTTTTAAGTTATAATCTCCAACATTTATATTGTACCAACGTTTTACATAAGTATATGTTAATAAATATTTTTCTAATTTATTATTTGTTAATAATTCATTTTTAATTACAGATTCTGTTTTAACATCGTCATTTGTAATATTGTAATTATTATTTGATAATAAATCTATTACTACTTGTTCTGCTTCTTGTTTAACTGTCTTTTCTCCGAAAATAGTTGAATATTTTTTGTCATCTCTTACTGAGCTATCATCAAATGATTCAGCATATAGTCTACTATCTTTTGTCTTTGTTAATGTATCAATTGATGTTACATAATTCATATTTCTAACATAATCAGTTAGTTCTTTTACAATACTTGCATCTTTATTTATTACGTAGTTTTTAAAGTTGTATTTAACATTATAGAAGTTTGGTATATTGTAACATACTACATTTCCAAAATATGTTTCGAAAGCTACTTTATATTCTATAATTGATCTATCTTTAAATACTAATTTAATTTTGTCAATGTTTTGATAGTTTTCACTTGTTAGTGAATTTACAATTTTACCATTTTTATCTATTGGTAATATTCCTTGTATTATCTTTTTATTTAAATCTTCATTTTCATTTATTGTTTTAGCATCTTCAATAATGTATTTTGAATCATAATATGGTGCTAATTTAGATAGATTGTGATATAGAATTTCTTTTGAACTCTCATATCCACTTTCTTCTTTAATTCTTTCATATCCAGGAATTTCAACATTTTGGTTTGTTGGTTTATTTTCAGTATTTGCTGGTTTTAATTTTGGTAAAATTTCTCCACCGCAACCTGTTAAATCCCATATACTTTCATCCAAGTTTAATTTAGTTCTATAAAATTCTTCTGTGAATTTTTCTTTTTCTTGGTAATTAAATGCTGGTGAACTATGTCTAGCTTTTAGTGTTGAACATCCAAAGTTATTTGAAGATGCACTATTTATTGGTTGACCATCTCTCATCATTGATG
Organism: uncultured Clostridia bacterium; assembly: GCA_947625665.1. Taxonomy (GTDB): domain Bacteria; phylum Bacillota; class Clostridia; order TANB77; family CAG-508; genus CAG-269. Next base: position 4,688 of record CANQPF010000053.1, read on the forward strand.
ATACATTTCCACCATCTGCTATAGATACACAGTTTTCCATAACTAAATTAGCATTTCCTGCACCAATCATTGTACCACATGCATAAGTTGCACCATAAGCTGAAGATACATCAACATTTGTAATACAATTTTCTAAAGTAACTTTTCTTGCATTTGCTACTACTCCTGCCAAGCAGTTGTATCCTGGCCATCCATTAATAGTACCTTCTACTCTACAGTTTTTAATTGTAGTATCCTCTGCTACATTAACAAGTCCACCTACGTGAGAATTATTATATGCTGTATATGTAAGTGTTATTCCTGTAATTTCACATTCTTCAATTGTTATTCCTTTTGCTTGATCAAACATTGTTCCACAACTATTTGATACATTAAATACTACTCCTGTAAAGTTTACTCTCTTAATTTTAGAATTGTTTGCATTACTTGCAATTAGTCCAACATTTTGAGATTTTGCTATTACTACTGTATTATTAAAGTTTAGATTTTCTATTGTAGCACCTTGAATCTCTTTAAATAATGACATTTGTAAGTTTTTAATTGTATGTCCATTACCATTTATTGTTCCTTTAAATGGTGTTGCCACATATACATTGCTTTCTGTAGGTCCAACATAACCTGATGCATCTAAATCAGTATTTAATGTAATTTGTGTTTCTGGGTTATACCTTAGTAAATACATTAAACCTGTAAATGAATTTGCACTTACATAGTATGTACATTCTTTATTATTATAGTTTATTTTAGTATTGCTATCTTTTAATTCAACTGTAATGTTTCCTTCTTGCCCTTCAGTATATTGTTTTGCTCCTACATAATTTAATGTTAATATAAGTTTTCCATCTTTTACTTCATAATAACTTATATCTGAGTAGAATGTTGAAGCATTAGACATTGAAACTCTTATTAAGTATTGTTCTCCATTATCTAACTCTTCATTAGTTAAACCTTCTACACTTCTTGTAACTCCATTTTCAAATTTCATTAGTTCAATATTTGTAATATCTTTTATTTCAATTGTTCTATCGTCTAATGAAAATTCTGTTGAGTAGATTTCACTTGTTACTGGTTCTGAGTTACTCTCTAATTTTGAGTATTTTGCCTTAACTATACATTTATATTTTCTTACACCGTCAACACTCTTAAATTTCGCCTTGTATTCTAAAGAAGTCTTATCTCCATCAACTGTTACTTCTTCAACTTTTTTATTTTTGTCAGATTCATATACTTCAATTTGTATACTATCGTTTCCGTCAATTAAAGTTGATTCTCTGTCTTTTAATGAAAGATTTAATGTAATTTCATTTCCATTTTCACTAAATGAGAAGTTCTTAACTCCAACTGAATCTTTGCAAATCTCTACATTTACCTTATGATTATCATTTTCAGGTAAATCTATTACTTTACCTGTATTTAAAACAATTTGTTTTACTTTAATTGTTTTTATTCCACTTACACTATAACCTGTAATGTTTGCTTTAAACATGCCATCTTCTTCAGTCACATCAAATAGTGTTTCATTTCCTTCAACTTTTAGCTTAACTGGTTTTAAGAAATCAGTTCCTGCATCAAAGCTGAATTTTAATTCTATTTCTTGGTTTTTCTCTACATTATCAGGTGCTGTTACTTTTATTTTTACTCCGTCATCTGATTGTATCATAAGTGGTGAACTATAAAGAATAGCATTATCAAATTTTGTTATACCTTCAAATTCTGAATCTTCATTTTCTACAAGTGAGTAATCAGCTTTGATTTGTAACCAATACTTTTGTCCTCTTTTCAAATTATTCATTTCAATATCTTGTTTAAGGTTAATTCCACCTTCTGAAGAATTTAATTGATAAGTTTGTACTGGCTTAGCTTCTTTATAGTCGTCATTATTATCACCTTGATATTTATATACATCTATTGTAGCTTTTTTTACTGTTTTTGAAGTTGTTTGACCTTCTTCTTTTTCTTCATTTATTTCAAATGTTGCTTTAGGTATAGAATCTTTTTCATAATCTAATTTGAAATTATCTACTTTTGGCTCTTCTGTTAATACATCTACTGGTGTTGAATTTAATATATATTCTTCATTATCTACTGTAAATTTATAATCTTGAGTGTTTAAGCCTACTCTAGTTAAATTAATATCAAATTGCCCTGCTTTTTCTGGTGCTCTTACAGTTGTTTCATATACATCAACTTTTCCTTCTACTGCTGATAATTCAACATCTTGTTTATTTACTGTTGCAGATGTAATATGTGTTCCTGCATCCATATTTCCTCTAATTGGATATTCTATTTTAACTTCTTCGCCTTTTCCTACATATGAACTTGGTATCCACTCGCCAGCATCATTTTTAACATATGTTTGAGCTTCTTCAATACCCACACGAGTTTTTGCACTAACATTTAATTTTGCATCTACCTTAGGACTAGCTTCTGCACCAATACCAGTTCTGTGCTTCATTTTTACTAATCCCTCTTGAACTTCTTCCATACGTCCAAGGTTAGGATCATCATAAGCCTGATACCATTTTCCATGTACTTCTGCTCTATACGATTTTGCAATCGGAATATTTTCAAATTTTATATCTCTACGGTATCCTATACTTTCTCTTTTTTCTATTTCTTCACGAGCACTTAAGTTTGGCATGCTATCTACAGCCTCAAAGTCTGCTTTCATTTGCTGTTTTTCTTCTTCCGTTGGTGGATCTGCTATTGGCTGTTCTGCAATTAACTCTCCATTTTCATCATATATACATACTGAAAGTGAACCTGGTACATAGTAATCTTCCCAATCGTGAACTATAACGTATCCTTCTAAGTCTGTAGAAACCTTCATGGCTTCTTTATCAATATTGAATTTTTCTGCAATAGTGAAGAATGCTAGTTGACCTTCACGACGTGTTATATTTACATACGCTAATTCATTTACCTTAAATATTATATCTTTACCACTTTCATCTGCTGCCACTACTTCAAGTACTTTAAGTGGATTTTGACCAATTTTTATACAATCATAAGCGGATGTTGTAGTAAAGAATGGATCTAATATTGTATATTGATCTCCATCCCAATTATGCAGTTTATCTCCTTCAACGTTATAATCAACATAATTGCCTTCTGTATCAGATGGATTGGTTTGATCTTTATAAAAACGCAATCTAATTTCTTTAACTGTTAAATTCTTTTCTGTATGAATATCAACCATTCCCATTAACATTCCTGATTCACTTATATACTGTGGATATATATTTAAATTT
>CANQPF010000054.1 GCA_947625665.1 uncultured Clostridia bacterium
ATATTATGTAAAGAGTAATCCTTTATTAATTTACATTAAATTTTTCTTATGCAATCATTTATTTAATGTAAATTAAACTTATAAAATTGATTGTAAATATATTATACGAGGAATAATATAATGAATGAGAAAAGTTTTGAAAATAACATGGAAGAGTTAGAGGAGATAGTAAAAGAACTAGAAGAAGGTAAATTGAATTTAGAACAGTCAGTAGAAAAATTTGAAAAAGGAATGAAACTATCAAAAACTTGTAATGAAATGTTAGAAGATGCTGAAAAAAAAATAACAATTTTATTAAAAAAAGAAGATGAAGAAATAGAAGAAAAAGAATTCGAGTAATGAAAGGAAAAGGGGATATGAATAATGATTTTTTACATAATAAATTTATTGTAGTTCCATTTTTTTTGTGGTTTGGAATACAGCTTTTTAAAGTGCTTTATGATTTAATAACAACAAAAAAATTTAACTTTAAAAGGATTTTGGGAGCTGGAGGGATGCCCAGTTCACATTCAGCAGTAGTTGTTGGAATAGCAACATTAGTTGGAAAATATGAAGGAGTAGGAAGCCCTTTATTTGCAGTAACTTTAGTTTTGGCGTTTGTAGTAATGTATGATGCAGCGGGGGTTAGAAGAGCAGCAGGAAAACAAGCAAGAATGTTAAACAAAATAATTGAAACACCAGGGCTTTCAGGTATGGAAGTATCAGAAAGATTAGTTGAAGTTTTAGGTCACACACCTTTACAAGTTATAGTAGGCGCTTTGATAGGATTTATTGCTGGAATGATAGCATAATTTATATATTTATATAAGAAAGAAATTGAGGTAGTAGTTATGAATAATAATTTATTTGAAATAAATAAATTTAATATAATACAAGATAACGATAACTACTACTTTTTTCGTGCGTTAAATAAAAGTGATTTAGGAGATATAAAAACAGGAAAAATAGTAGACAATGAAGGAAATATTATTCGTATAAGAACAGATAGAGAAAGATGGGAAGAAAAAAATGACAAGCCTTCTAGATATAAAAATAGTAAATTAACATTAAATGAGATTTTTGATCACATAAAAACAAATTATGATAGAGATACAAATTGTATTTCATTATCTAGTAGTGCAAAAATATCAATTAAATATGGACGGTTTATATGAAGATAAATATGTAATGGTTAAAATTCCTAAAAATGATTCAAATAGTTTTGTAATTGCTGGAGTTTACATCCTAGAAAAAATAGATAAAAAAATAAATGAAGTTATTGAAAATATCGATTTAAAAAAGATTCCTAAAGTACAAGAAAAATTAAAGATAATTGATGAGGTAAAAAATATTGATGAATTAGGAGATATAATAAAAAGACATTATAAAAAATTAAGAACAATGAATAAAAATCTTAATAGGCCAAAAGTTGTGCGTAAACCCAATAAGACAACTAGACAGTATTCAACATTGAGTAAAGAGCAAAATTTTGAAAAAGCTAAAGTTTTAGCAAAATTATCAATATTAGAAAGAAACAACTTAATTTCTTCAATTTTGACAGATCAAAAAGATAATGTTAGATTATTATTAACAATGGGAAATGCTTTTAACTCATCTGAGATTATACATTACGGAGAGATATGTAAAGGTCAAATAATACAAGTTCCAAAGGAAATAGTAGAAATATTTTCAATATTGCAGGAAATTCAAAATCATGATGACGAAGTACAAGAAGTTGAGAGTAAACTAATTGAATTTTTAAATAAGAAAGGGGAGAATTTAAATGACTGATATCGAGATTGCAAGAAATACAAAATTAGAGAAAATTAATGTAATTGCTAAAAAGATAGGAATTGAGGAGGAAGAATTAGAACAATACGGAAAATATAAAGCAAAAGTTTCAAGGGATATATTTAAAAGATTAGAAAGTAAACCTAATGGAAAGATGATTTTAGTAACAGCTATTAGTCCGACTAGTTTAGGAGAAGGAAAAACTACAGTATCTATTGCAATAGCAGATGCCCTTTCAAAAATAGGTAAGAAATCAATACTTGCTTTAAGAGAACCATCTCTTGGTCCAGTATTTGGTATAAAAGGTGGAGCAACAGGTGGAGGAAAAGTTCAAGTAGCTCCAATGGAAGATATAAATTTACATTTTACAGGAGATATTCATGCAATAACTTCTGCAAATAATTTGCTATCAGCAATGATAGATAATCATATATTTTTTGGAAATGAACTAAAAATAAAAAAAGTAATCTGGAAAAGATGTGTAGATTTAAATGATAGACAATTGAGAAAGGTAGAAACTGGTCTTTCTGCAGAAAAAAATACAAAACCTAGAATGGATGGATTTGATATAAGTGTAGCTTCTGAAGTTATGGCAATTTTTTGCTTATCTCAAGATTTAGAAGATTTAAAAAGGAGACTTGGAAATATTACTATAGGATATAATGAAGATGATGAACCTGTATATGCAAAAGATTTAAAAGCAGAAGGTGCAATGACAGCATTACTTAGAGATGCATTTGATCCAAATTTAGTTCAAACATTAGAAAAAACTCCGGCAATAATACATGGAGGACCATTTGCAAATATAGCACATGGGTGTAATAGTGTGGTTGCAACAAAGATGGCTCTTAAACTTTCAGACTACGTTGTAACAGAAGCAGGATTTGGAGCAGATTTAGGAGCAGAAAAATTTTTAGATATTAAATGTAGAAAAGCAGGATTAAGTCCAAATGCAGTAGTACTTGTTGCAACAATTAAAGCATTAAAATATCATGGTGGTATTGATAAAGAAAATATTTTAGAACCTAATATAGAAGGTCTAGAAAAAGGGTTAAGTAATTTATATCATCATTATAATAATTTGTCAGAAAAATATGGATTGCCAGTAGTTGTTGCTTTAAATAGATATAATACAGATTCAGAAGAAGAAATAGAATTTATGAGAAAAACCTTAGCCAAAAAAGGTATAAAAATGGAACTTGTTGAAGGATGGGCTAAAGGTGGTGAAGGAGCAACAGATATAGCAAAAACATTAGTAGATATGATAGAAGAGTCTACTATAAACAAACATAATTATATTTATGAGTTAGAAGAAAGTCTTGAAGAAAAAATACAAAAAGTATCAAATAAAATATATGGTGCAAGAAAAGTAGTATATACAGATGAGGCGAAGAAAGAACTTGAAAGAATAGAAAAACTAGGATATGGAAATTTTCCAGTTTGTATAGCAAAAACTCAATATTCATTATCAGATGATATGAAAAATTTAGAAGCTAAAGGTGATTATGATATACACATTCAAGAAATTCGTTTACGTACAGGAGCAGAATTTGTTGTAGCAATAGCAGGAAATATGTTAACTATGCCTGGACTTCCAAAAGTTCCAGCAGCAGAAAATGTTGATGTAAACGAAAAGGGAGAGATAGAAGGAATTTTTTAGTTTAATAAAATGAATAAAATCTCGTTTTCTACAAAACATATATATAAGTAGAAAGTGAGGTTTTTTTTATGTACAATTTTAGGACGGATTTAGCTGATGAAAGAAGTGATTTATATAAGAAAGCAAATAAATTACAAGAAATAGAAGGTGTAAAAGCTAGTGAAGAACAGTTTAATGACCATATAAAGAAAACAAAAGTTGAGATACTTGATGAAAACGGAGAGAATGCGTTAAGAAAACCAAAAGGTGTTTATGTAACAATAGATATTAATAATTTAAAAATAGCTCAAGACCAAGAAATAGAAGATGCAGCAAGTTGTTTGTCGCAAGAATTAAAGGAATTAATAAATAAACATATAGATGATAAATCAGAAATACTAGTTGTTGGATTGGGAAATGAATATGTTACTCCAGATGCTCTAGGACCAAAAGTTATAGCAGATATAGATGTTACAAGACATATATTACAATATATGCCACAATATTTAGACAAAGATACGAGGGCGGTGAGTGCTATTTCGCCAGGAGTATTAGGAACTACAGGAATTGAAACTGTAGAAATTTTAAAAGGTATTGTTCAAAATGTCAAACCTAAATTATTAATTGTAATAGACGCTTTAGCATCAAGAAATATTGATAGAATTAGTAAGACAGTTCAATTATCAGATACAGGAATTGTACCAGGAGCAGGAGTAGGAAACAAAAGAAACGAAATAAGTGTTAACTCTTTAGGAACACCTGTAATAGCAATAGGAGTACCAACTGTTGTTGATTTAGCTACTATTACTGATGACTGCTTAGATATTTTTATAGGAAAGCTTCAAGAGAAAGGAGAGTCAAATGCATATTTAAATAAATTAAAAGAAGATGATAATTATGAAGGAATAAAAGAAGCTCTAAATCCGAATGATTATAATATGATAGTTACACCTAAAGAAATTGATGACTTGATTGTAAATATGAGTTCAGTTGTAGCGAGAGGAATTAATATGAGTCTACAATAAAATGATAAAGCAGGGAACAAAAAAATTAACCCCCTGCTCTATCATTATTTTTAAAAAGTGAGCGTTTTTGACTTTTATACATTTTACAAATATTACAATCTTTACAAATTGAAACTCTATTTTCAAATATTGATTGAATAGTGTTTACAAATTCGTCTACATAATCATCTAATAAATGAATATATATTCTTTGTGGTAGTAAGTTAAGTAAAGAATTTAATGTATAATCATTAGAAGAAAAAGAAATATCACTTAAATATTTAGCATCAAAAATATTTTTATTGTTTTCTATTATTTGTTTGTTTTCATCTAATAAAATGGATTCAGAAGATGAGTAAATTATATGGACCATATTACATAGCGGAGATTGAGAATTTATATAAAGTCTTAAAAGAGATATAAATTCTAAATACTCTTTTTCAATGATAAAATTACTAACAGCTTCAGCAACAATGTCATCTAAAATTTTCCAATATTCAGATAGCCTAAAATTAATAAAACCGCTTAAAACTATAGATTTATGTTTAGATATATATATAAGAAAATTATTGTATAATGCATTAAACTTTTTAGAAAATAGACTAGAAAGATCTTCTGCTAATATATCATAACAACTATTTATAATTTTATTTTTTTCGTTTGAATCAAAATAAAAATAATCATGATTAATAATTTTGTTTATAAAATTTTCTTCTAATTCGTCTATGACGAGAAAAGTTAAAATTGTACTAATTATGGAGTTAAAATTGGAGTAGTCTTTTCCAGTATAATGTATAATAATATTTTTATAATGTGAAAATTCTTTAAAGGTAAAACAGACATTTTTTATTTCAATGTTTCGTAGCTCTTTTAGTAGATAGTCTAGTAAGTGAGTATTATTTGTTTTTATACATAATGATTTCATGCTATAACTTCTCCTTTCTAACTAAAACTAGTATCTACTAAACTTTAAAAACTTATACACTATAATATGCGATTGAACAAAAAATGCGCCTTCAAAAATTAAACTATTTTGTTTAATCTTTGAAAGACGCAAATATTTAAGATTATTTTATTTATAAATTCTAAAATCTATATCTGGAAAAATACAATCTTTTTTCTGAATATCTCTTAAGAATTTTTCATCAATATTATTATCTTTTATTTGATAATATAGTTTTGTGAATCTTCCGATATGATCTTTTATTCTTTTTTTAGCGTAGTCTACCATGGTTCCATTTGTGATTATAAATAACCAATCACTACTCTGTGCAAGTAGTAATTCTCTAGCTGCTTGATTTAAAGCCTCTTCTTGGAGTCCTGTTGCACCTTGGAAAAGCCAAGCAATTTCACACATTCTATCACCAGCGACATGTAAGTGTTTGTGGACATAGTCATTTGTTTGATTTAGCCAAACTTCGCTATATCCATTAGCACCCCAACTTGAGCGACAAGGTGAACAAACTTGCATAGCAGGAAAACGGTCAATATATTCTGAAGGTGTAATTAATTCAAAATTACAGTCATCATAATAAATTTTTTTGAATAAAATATATAACCAATAAGGTCCTTCATACCACCAATGTCCATAAAGTTCAGCATCATAAGGACATAAAACAATTGGAGGTGTTTCCATATGGCTAGCTAAGCTTTCAATTTGTGCATTTCTAGAATCTAAGAAATGACCTGCTTGCGTATGAACAGAATCTTTTGCCCATTGTGGATTATAATAATCTTTAAATTCTGTTTTTCCTGTAATTCTATAATATTTTATACCTGTGTTTACACGAACACCATCGTGTGCAATATAAGGTTTTATATAATCATAATCAGCTTCATAACCAATGTCACGATAAAATTCTCTATAATTAAAATCTCCTGGATAACCATTTATAGAACTCCAAACTTGACGAGATGATTCAATGTCACGACCAAAAGCTATAACTCCTTCAGGAGATACTATTGGAGCAAAAGTTCCATAGATAGGTGTAGGGTTAGCATATAAAATACCATGAGTTTCTGTAATAATATAATCAATTCCAAATTCTTTTAAATATTTATCAGACTCTGGAACATATCCGCATTCAGGAAGCCAAATTCCACGAGGTTTTTTTCCAAAGTATTTTTCATAAGTTTGAACACCGACTGCAATTTGTGCTCTTATAGTTTTTTCATTTACATATAAAATAGGGAAGTATCCATGTGTTGCACCGCATGTAATAATTTCTAATACTCCTATATCTTGAAAATGTTTAAAACCATTTATTAAATTACATTTATATATATCTTTAAAAACATGTAAATCATTAGAATAGCGATCAAAGTAATATTTAGATAATTTATTTAGTCTTTCGTCTCCAGCAGTTCTCTTGATTTCTTTTTCAGAAAGCTCTATCATTTTTTCTAAGTAATTTATATATTTTTTTTGTAATAATTCGTTATCTAACATTGATAGTAGAGGTGGAGTTAATGACATTGTAATACGAAAATTAACTTTTTCATCTACTAACTTTTGAAAATTATTAAGTAAAGGTATATATGTTTCTGAAATTGCTTCATATAGCCAAGATTCTTCTAAATAATCATCACTTTCAGGATGATGTATAAAAGGAAGATGAGCATGAAGTATAAAGCTTACGTAACCTTTTTTGTCTTGCATTTAAAATTCTCCTTTTTATCTAAATGTTGTGATGTGTGAATATCATTATCTATAAACTGGTGAAGATGTGTAAAAAGAACCAGAAGAAGGATTACCTCCAGAACTTGGGTTAGATAAATCAAATACATCATCGACATTTTCGTCTTGATAGATTAATTTATATAAATCATATATATCATAAATTTTACGTATGTTCTTTCCAATTGATAAATCAGATATTTTTCTAGTATATTCGCTTTGATCTTTTACATTTCTAAATCTAATTTCATCCGGAAAATCTTCTAATAAAATATGGTCATTAGGATTTTCAATTTGATTAGAAGTAGCAACGTAAAAATAATTTCTCTCAAACTTTTCATAATTATCAATAGGACGTCTACCTAGTTCGATTTTATATTCACATTTGCTATTATTAACTTTTAGATACCAACTATTTGCAAAGTCATTAATATCTATTTCAAAAGAATAATTTAAAGTTAGATTATGGACAACTAATACAGGTTTTGTAATTTCAAAGAAATTATTACCATATTGTTTTTTATAATTTTCTATATCTTCGTCAGAAATTTCCCAATAAATAAATAGGGTAGAAGGCGTTTGAGCTAAAATTTTTACTACTGTTTGATTATATCTGAAAGGCAAATCATAATATTCAGCCACTTCCAAAGTTGGATCTAAAAGACTTTCTTTTTTTACTTTAGTTGATACTTTTTTAGTAGTAACTTTTTTAGCCGTAGTAGATTTAGCCGTAGTTTTAGTGGCCGCAGTCTTTTTTGTAGTAGTAGCTTTTGAAGCTGCTTTTTTGGTAGAGGCCTTTTTAGCCGTAGTAGATTTAGC
>CANQPF010000055.1 GCA_947625665.1 uncultured Clostridia bacterium
TGCTTCCTGTGGTTTCTCTTATGGCATCTCCATAGATACTTGTATTTTTAGTAAAGTTCTTTTGGCTTGCTGTGTCTGCTGTAATACCGCTTGTTCCATTTTTATCATATTCTGTGTCGTGTGGGTAGATAGTTACGTATTTTGTACTACTACCTGTATTTTCTGTTACTTTTTTGGTTCCACTTTCTGTATAAGATACTCCTGTATTATCTAATAATGCTTTTCCATAAGTTAATAAGTTAATGTTTCCATTACTTACTAATCCAGCTGTTCTTTCCCATGCTCCTCCACTCATGTCATATACGCCTGTTATATTTCCTGTGGTACTTGCTTTTTGTCCTTGGCTACTTTCCCAGTTTCCTGCTACTGTTCCAGCTAATAATGCATCTAAATTATTTGATGCTTGTGCTGCACTTACCGTTGCTCCTCCATAACCGGTTACCGCAAAAATAGTATTACTTCCTCCTGCTGTTACATTATTTACTGTTATTTCCGTGTTTGCTTGTCCGTATTTACTCCATGCTAGGTATGCTACCGCTCCCCATTCACTATTTTTCATTAAATGGCTATCGACTCTTTGCAATTTATATGGGTTTCCACTGGCAGTTAAATTTCTACATAGCGTAAAAGCGTCACTGATACTAATATTGTTATAACTTGGTCTATTGGCTTGGAAGATTGGGTAAGTCATTTTTGTATCGGCTACTCTTTTTCCATAATAGTAGTTTTCATTAACAACACTATCCGCTGTTGTTCCTTTTATGGTAGTATATGCTATATTTGTTTGCTTTGCTGTTTCTATTTTTCCAGCTTCTCCTACATACCCTGCTTCAAATTTGGCTACCCAAAATCCTGGTATTTCTTCATCCCATTCTCCATTTTGAAAACCGGTACTTGAACCATTCTGGAAAGCAGGATGTACTACATATTTATCTCCATTTTTACTTTTATCTGTTTCTCCACTTGTTGCTATTGCTTTTCCTTCTTCTACTGCTTCATTACTAGTTCCTTTTAAAAATACAACATCGATACTTCCTGCTTGAGAATTATCTGCATTATTCTGTGTTATTTTATATGCAAATCTTGGTATCCATACCCATAAGCTTCCGTCTGCACTTTGCGCGTTAGCCCACTTTTTATTCGTATAATCATACCAATCCTCTTCTTCTGGATTTTTTACTTCTGCAATTGTTCCATCCTCACTGATGATAACTGGAGTTAACCCTGTTCCTTCTATTCTTGGTGTATTTACTTTTTCTTTTTCATTCCATATGCCATCTTTTGGTTCTCCCATGTTTCCCATTTCTTCATACACACTATTTAGCATTGCTTGCTCATTCGTTGTTGCTTGTACTGTTTTTTCTCTTGCTTCTATTGCTTTTTTGAAGACTCCATTTTCTCCTAATACTAAGTTAATACTTACCCCTGCTAAAATAATTAGTACAATAATGGTAATAACTAAACTAATTAATGTTATTCCGTTTATACTGCTTTTTTTTCGTACAAATTGCTCTTTTTTTCTTGTGTACCTTAATGATTTCATTTTTTCCTCCTTTTATTTAAAACTATGAATAATATTCATGCTTTTTGTTTATTTTATATTATCTAAATTAATAATTCAAGTGTTTTGTATGAATTTTATTTACTTTTTTGGTTATTCTTTTAATGATATGATAATTTTGTTAATTTTAATAGGGAATGAGGGATTTGAGATTGTTGATTACCAAACAAGAAATTTTAGAACAATTAGGTCCAAAAATCAAAAAAGCAAGAATTGCTAAGGGCTATACACAAGAGTATGTAGCAGAACATATCAATATTTCTGCTGATTTATTAAGAAATATTGAAAATAGTAGGAATATAGGAAGTGTTCCTACCTTACTTAATTTATGTAATTTGCTAGATATTACAATGAATGATTTATTTGTTGATTTTTTAACAAATTCAAATTCTTCTATCGATTCTACTTTATATCACTATTTAAAAGACATTTCAAAAGAGGATCAAGAACGACTAAAAAAGATTATTATCTATATTGATAAAACCTATTAAAAGCATATCTTTACGATTGAAAAAGTTAGTTAAAAATAGAAAAATACTTCTTTATGATTCATATTTCTCATAAAGAAGTATTTTTTTACCAAACTGAGCTATTAGGCACAAGCACCGCACGGAAGCCATCAACGTAGTTCGAATGGCCAGAAGTACGATTGAACGCAAACGCACCGGCGTGAGTAGAGTCGCTCCACTTAGCTCCACGACTCGTGAACGGAGCCGTGTAACCTAAAAAATAAGAGAAGTCGCTATTCCATGCGTTCGTGTTCCAACCAGTTTCACTTGTTCCTGCTTTGCTTCCTGTGGTTTCTCTTATGGCATCTCCATAGATACTTGTATTTTTAGTAAAGTTCTTTTGGTTTGATGTGTCTGCTGTAATACCGCTTGTTCCGTTTTTATCATATTCTGTGTCGTGTGGGTAAATAGTTACGTATTTCGTGCTATTACCTGTATTTTCTGTTACTTTTTTGGTTCCACTTTCTGTATAAGATACTCCTGTATTATCTAATAATGCTTTTCCATAAGTTAATAAGTTAATGTTTCCATTACTTACTAATCCAGCTGTTCTTTCCCATGCTCCTCCACTCATGTCATATACGCCTGTTATATTTCCTGTGGTACTTGCTTTTTGTCCTTGTGCACTTTCCTAGTTTCCTACTACTGTTCCTGCTAATAGTTCTGTTAAGTTTAAGTTAGTAACTGCTCCTGCACTTACTGTTGCTCCTCCATAACCGGTTACGGCATAAATAGTACTAGTTCCTTCTGCTGATACATTATTGATAGTAATTTCTGTTCCATTTCTTCCATATTGACTCCATGCTAAATAGGCTACCGCTCCCCATTCGCTATTTTTCATTAAATGGCTATCTACCTTTTGTATGTTATATGGGTTTCCGTTAGCTGTTAAGTTTCTGCATAATATAAAGGCATCACTAATACTAATATTGTTATAACTTGGTCTATTCGCTTGGAAGGTTGGGTAAGTCATTTTTGTTTCGGCTGTTCTTGTTCCATAATAATAATTGTTATTAAAATCATTATTTGCTGTTGCTCCATTTATGGTAGTATATACTATATTTGTTTGCTTTGCTGTTTCTATTTTTCCAGCTTCTCCTACATACCCTGCTTCAAATTTGGCTACCCAAAATCCTGGTATTTCTTCATCCCATTCTCCATTTTGGAAACCGGTACTTGAACCATTTTGGAAGGCAGGGTGTACTACATATTTATCTCCATTTTTACTTTTATCTGTTTCTCCACTTGTTGCTATTGATTTTCCTTCTTCTCCTGCTTCATTACTAGTTCCTTTTAAAAATACAACATCGATACTTCCTGCTTGAGAATTATCTGCAGTATTGTGTGTTATTTTATATGCAAATCTTGGGATCCATACCCACAAACTTCCGTCTGCACTTTGGGCATTAGCCCACTTTTTATTCGTATAATCGTACCAATCCTCTTCCTCTGGATTATTTACTTTTGTAATTGTTCCATCCTCACTGATGATAACTGGAGTTAAACCTGTTCCTTCTATTCTTGGCGTATTTACTTTTTCTTTCCATATGCCATCTTTTGGTGCTCCCATGTTTCCCATTTCTTCATACACACTATTTAACATTGCTTGTTCATTTGTTGTTGCTTGTTCTGTTTTTTCTCTTGCTTCTACGGCTCTTTTAAAGATTCCGTCTTCTCCTAGTACTAAATTAATACTCACCCCTGCTAAAATAATTAGTACAATAATGGTAATTACTAAAGCCACTAATGTAATTCCTTTGTTATGTTTCATTCTCTTGTTTTTGCTATTGACTAAGTTTTTGTTTCCCTTTTTGTTTTTCTTCACTTTTTTCTTTTCCTCCTTCTCTTTTGTTTCTTTTTAGTGTTGTTTTTTTCTTGATTTTTATACTATCTTTTCAATTTTTTCTGTTGTTATGATGAATGTTATATTTATAAACACGAAAGTATTTTTTTCTTCTTTCTTTTTTAGTTTTCTTTTTTCTTTGCTTTTTTATACCAATTTTTCTTTTTATGAAATTAACATTATGTTTATTTGTTATTACTTTTTTACGTTTTTATTTTACTATTCCTTTACTTCTTAGTCAAGCTTTTTTTGCTTTTTTCTTTTCTAATTTATATGTTTATTAAACATATGTCACACTTTATTGATAAATATAATATTTATAATTTCTTTCATGATATCTTTTCCATTCAATTAAGCACAAAAAATAGAGATTTCTGAGCCCGTCCCAAAAATCTCCAAAAAATAGAGATTTTTGAGCCCGTCCCAAAAATCTCAAAAATCTCTATTACATAATAATTTCTATTTGGTTAATTCCACCATTTTGTATTAGCGGTATTTTTTTCTCTAGTATTTCTTCTCCATTTACGGTCATTTTCTCTACTCCTGTATTTTTTTCTTGTGGATTTTTCACGAAAATATGATAAATACTGTTTCCATATTTGTAATGAATTTTATATTCTTTCCAATTACTAGGAATACAAGGATTTATCGATAAATATCCTTTTTCGATGGTAAGACCTAATATATAGTGAATTCCTGCTTCGTACATCCAGGAAGAAGAACCTGTATACCAAGTCCATCCACCTCTACCTGCTAAGTTTCCTTGTCCATAAATATCCGCTGCTACTACATATGGTTCTACTTTATATTTTAAAGCAGTCTCTTTGGTTCTACTGTGTTCTATGGGATTAATCATACGGAATAATTCTACTGCTTTGTCACCAAAACCCAACATGGCTTCTGCAATAATAGCCCAAATAGCACCATGAGTGTATTGCAGTTGTGAACATTTTTTCTATCCTACCACTTTCTCATATTTCTTTTTAGCACATATAAATTTATTTAAATTATTATTAACTTCTTGTAGTGGTTTAAAATTGAAATAAACATCAACTTGCTTGTCACTATGAATTTCAATTTTTTCTATAAATTCTCTAATTATTTCTTTTGTTGGTTTTTCCATACTTAAAAATTCTTCTATCAAATTATCTAGTCTATTTTCATTTTCTGTTTTATCATTTTCTCCAGATAATTGTTGTTCAAGTTCTTTAATGTTTTGTTCATAGATTTTTACTACTTCTTTTATTCTATTTGCATTTTTCACATATTCATCAAGTGTAATAATTCCAGCTAATCTGTCGTCATACATTACTTCCAATTTTCTAGTTTCTTTTTCTATTGCCTCTTTGAAAGAATTTATCTGTTTTTTTATTTCAAATTTTTCAGACTGTTTTGATTTTGATTGTTTTGCAATTTCTTCTAGTTTTTTTGTATTGGTATAAACTTTACAAACTTCTCTTAAAACTTCTAACATTTGCTTTTCAAAAACTTGATAATTAAAATTGTGTGGTGAACATACATCAAATTTTCCAAACCTTCCATATCTTTGGCATCTGCCATAAATATTTCCATTTTTATCTGGACTTCTTATTCCAATATAACCTCCACAATCGTAACATCTAAGTAATCCTTTAAATAAATAATCATTTTTGACGGCTCGTGAACCTTTTGTTGCTTTAATAAGTCTTTGAGCTCTTTCAAAATCTTCTTTACTTATAATAGCCTCGTGCATATTTTCTACCTTTATCCAATCTTCTTCAGGTAAGTTTATAAATTTTTTAGATTTAAAACTAATCTTTTTTCTTTTTCCCTGTATAACTGTTCCCGTATATATTTCATTTGAAAGAATGAACCTTACAGTAGATTGTTGCCATAATCCATAAGTTAAAGATTTTGTACCTCTTTTTCTTTTATTATAATCTGATGGAATTGGAATTTTCTTTTTACTTAAGTAATCTGCAATTTGCATTGTACCAAAACCTGTTAAATACTTTTCATATATTAGTTTTACAACATTTGCTGCTTCCTCATCTATTATTAAATGGTATTTATTTTCTGGATCTTTTTTATAGCCATAAGGTGCTGTTCCTAAGTATTCTCCATTATTTCTTTTTGATTGCAGAACACTATTTATTTTCTTTGACGTGTCTTTTGCATACATTTCATTTAATATTGACTTAAATGGTGCTATATCATTATTTGATGTATCATAAGCTGTATCTATATTGTCTAAAATAGCTATAAATCTAACATTATGTTCTGGAAAATAATCTTCAATATACAGACCAGATTGCACATAGTTTCTTCCAAGTCTTGATAAGTCTTTAGTTACTACCATATTGATTTTACCATTTTCAATATCTGCTATCATTCTATTAAATCCTGGTCTATCAAAGCTTGTACCACTTACACCATCATCAACATATTCTGCAATAAAATTAAGTTTGTTTTCTTTAATGTATTGCATTAGCAAAGTCCTTTGGTTTCCAATGCTTTCGCTTTCTTGATATTTTTCTTTTTCTTCATCTTCTCTTGAAAGCCTTATATATATGCCTACTTTATAATCAATATTATTCATTATATTAAGCTTCACATTTCCTCCTTCCTGCTAAAATAAAAATGAGATAATATTGATACTCTTGTATTAATGTATGCAACCTAATATATATTTGGTTGCATAAGTCAGCTGTAGCTCAGCTAATGCTTCGAACAGCTGACTTAATTATATCATATTATCTCATTGAATTCCATTATTTCACTTTATTTTTTTCATACAATAATTTCCAAATGCTCTTTCTATTATTCTCTCTAATGTTTCTCCTTTTTCATTAAATATAATATTTATTTTAAAATCATTTCTCTTTTTATACTTTCTTTTACATATATTATTTGAAGTTTCTTTTTGCATTACACTCACTCCTTTAGTTGTAAGTATTTCCAATTTTTGTATTTTTATTCTTTATTGCAAATATCATATTTGCATCCGTAATGCATTTTACTATGTATATTATCTTTTAGTTTAAAATGGGTACATAAAAAGAAAAAGGGTAGAAAAAAAGAAGCTATTAAAGCTTCTTTTTTAAATTATTATTTTCTACTAATTATAACTTATATTCAATTTAATTGTTATTTTTATATCGTATAGCTAATAATAAAATTAATAAACAAAAGAACAATTCAAGAGATGTTTCAAAAATTAGCATAAAATCCCTACTACATAAAATTGCATATAATGTATATGATAAACTGCTTATTACCCATAGAATCCAAGATTGTACACTTAAGTCGTTAGATTTTTTTGTTTTTACCAATTTTATTGTTTGTGGTAAATATGAAATCATTGTGCATAATGATACTATTCCTAATAATATATTTCCTAACATATATATTTCTCCCATATAACTTACTATTTTTAATTTATATATAATATAACATTTTTATCTAAAAATATCTAATTTTTTATATTATAAAAATTCTCTTTATTTCTAAAATAAATTACAGAAATTATGGATAATTTATTTGTTCATAATATTATGGCAAAATTTTATGCCCAAAATTCGCCAGCTTGGTGTTTTGACACCCTTTTTGCTGTTTAGGAGGAAATCTCCTAAAACCTTTTTTGCTCTCCGAGAGATTTATTCTATATATTCTAAATTATTTTCTCGACACCAATTTATAGCTATTTTCTTATATTTTTCTTCTCTATAATTATACCAATCTTGAATTATATTCACTTCAAAGCAATAATCTTTAAATCTTCTAAAAGCTCCTTTTCCTTGTATTAATCTATGTAAATTATTTCTTATTTCAAGATCATTTATTGTATCTATAAAATCAACCATTATTTGATATTCATTTATTTCATATTGTGTTGGAAGTATTATAGATTTTTCAAATAATTCGTCCAATTCATC
>CANQPF010000056.1 GCA_947625665.1 uncultured Clostridia bacterium
TTGCCATAGCATCTGCTCCAGTTTGACTCATTCCAACACCATGACCATAACCTTTTACAGAAAATTTTATTGTCCCATTTTCTTTTATAATTTCAAAATTTGTTGACTTTAAACCTAATATTGTTCTTGCTTCAACTCCTGACAAATTATGATTTCCAAATTTTACTGTCCTTACCCTTTGACTTTCTGTATGTTCAATAATTTTTAAATCATCATCGTTGTCAAAATTAATTGCAATATCTTCATATTTTGTTTTCAACTTCTCAATTAATTCTTCTTGTGTAAATATAACCTCTGATGCATATTGACTATACCCCTCTTCTCCGATCAGTTTGTACTGTTTGTAAGTATGGATAGTTTCCTCCTCCCCATACATTTACAGGTGTTTCTGTTATTCCTCCACTATTTGAATGAAAAAATGCATTAATAGGCTGATTTGCATACGTGATCACTTTTCCTTTAGTTTGGTTTACAGCATCACTTATTTTTTGCCAATTACTTTCTCTTTTTTTCTCTTCCCATTTTGCAAATCTATCTTCCTTACTGATCCATGCCTGACAACAAGTTGAATCATCACATATATCCGCATTATCGTGTTTTTTATTTAAAGTTTTATATATTGTATATGTTCTTGCTACAACAGCTTGAGCTTTTAAAGCTTCTAATTCAAAGTCTGCTGGCATTTCAGCCGAAACAACATTCATTAAATAATCATCAATAGGAACTTCTTCAACCTCTCCTGTTTTACTATGCAGTAATTTAATTGCTCCATATTTTAAATACTGATAATCATTATCAACTTCTTCCATATTTTCTTCTTCATTACGTTCTTCAGACACACTAACTTCTTCCATTTCTTTATCATTCGTTTTTGTTAACATTGCTGGCAATAAAAAGCAAATAAATACAAAAGCAAAAAAATAAAGTATTGCCCTTTTCATTTTACCTCATTCCTTTCAAGACGTTAATTTCATTTTCATTTTATCTAATACTTTTCTTTCTATTCTAGAAACTTGTACTTGTGTAATTCCTAATATTTTTGCTACTTGTGTTTGAGTTTTCTCTTTATAAAACCTAAGCATTATTATTTCTTTTTCTTTTTTATCCAATTCATCTATCAATGCTTTCACAGTTAGTCTATTTGCAATTAATTCCTCTTCATTTTTTCCTGTTGTTAATCTATCCATAATACTTATTTTACTACCATCTTTATGGTCTGTATACTTACATTCTTCCAAAGAACTAATATTATTATTTGCTTCCATTGCCATTGCAACTTCTTCTTTAGAAATATTTAATTCTTTTGCAATTTCATTAATCCCTATTTCTTCACCTTTTTTTGCTAAAAATCTCCTTTGTATTTCTCTAATTTTAACTCCCAATTCTTTTAAACTTCTACTTACTTTTATTGGTCCATCATCACGTATAAATCTCTTTATTTCTCCTAAAATATACGGCACAGAATATGTTGACAACTTTACTTCATAAGAAGTATCAAATCTTTTTATAGATTTAATAAATCCTATACATCCAATCTGATACAAATCTTCTGTTTCATATCCTCTTCCTATAAATCTTTTTACAATGCTCCATATTAATCCTTGATTATTCTCTAATAATTTTTCTAATTCTTTTTGATCTCCTTGTTGGGATTTTTTTATTGCCTCTATATTATTATCAAACATAATAACCCCACTCCATTTTACTTAGTAACCATTGTAAAGTCCTTTTCATATTCCTCTAAATTTGGCTTTTTTATAGTCTTTGTCATTTTTATTTTCGTTCCCAATCCTAAAATTGACTCTATCTCCACACTATCCATAAAACTTTCCATTATTGTAAATCCCATACCAGATCTTTCCAAGTTTGGTTTTGTTGTATATAATGGTTCTTTTGCCATTTCAACATCCTCTATTCCTTTACCTTTATCTGAAATTTCAATAATTAACTTTTGACCTTCTAATTTTGCTATTATTTTTACAATTCCAATCTTATTTTCATATCCATGTATTATACTGTTTGTAACTGCTTCCGATACAGCTGTTTTTATATCTGAAAGTTCTTCTACTGTTGGATCTAATTGAGCTGCAAATGCTGCAACTGTTATTCTTGCAAATGACTCATTAGAAGATTTACTAACAAATTCTACTTTCATTTCATTATCAAAACTTTTATTCATATACTTAAAATCCTTTCTCAAAAAACAAAATAACTGTTTCTTATTTTTGCTTTAGTTTTTTATCTAATTAAATCAATTCTGTTTCTGGAACTAATCTTAAAATTCCACTCATTTCAAAGATTTTTCTTATACTACTTGTTAAATTTGCTAACTCTAAAGTAGCTCCAATCAAATTAGCAAATTTATATCTCCCTATAATTAGACCTATTCCCGCACTATCCATAAAAGTAACATTATTGAAATCAAATATAATTTTTTTAGGCATATATCTTTGAATTTCATAATCAGCTTTCCTCCTTATTTCTGGTACTTTGTAATCATCAATTTCTTCACTAACTTTAAAAACTAACAGTTTCTCATCTTGATTAAAATAACTTTCCATATATTTCCTCCTTTGTCATTTAACTTGTCCATCTTTTGTACATGCCAACATTATATCTTTTTTTCCATTGATTTCCAAGAGAGAAAGTATAGAAGTTTTGTCGCATTTTGACAAGTTTTCGACATTTTATATTTTATTCTTATTTTAGTTTTATTCCTAATTTTTTATAAATTTTATTAAGATCCTTATAGACTATAAAATAAAAAAAAAGACTACTTGTATAATTTTTATTTTATACAAATAATCCTTTAAATTATATCTTATTTATCTGAGCCTATATATAAGATTAATAAAATTTAAATTTTATTGAACGAATCCTGTTAAACTTTGTGCAAAAAATCCTATTGAAGCTACTAAACTAAATACGTAAAATCCTACTGTTCCTACTGTTGCTACTCCAAATGAAAATTTAGCAATTTGTGCAGCTATGCACATACCATTATTTTTAGCACGTTCTATTGCTTTTTCAAAACTATAACATCTTGCTTGAATTAATCTTGCTCTTGGTATTTCATATAATCCAGAAAGAGCATAAATACAATTCATACTAGGAAATTCTAATCCATTTTCCCATCTTTTAATCGTTTGCGGAGTTACGTCTCTTTCATCTACTATAAAAGCTACTTCATCATATGTTAATTTTTTCTTTTGTCTTGCCTTTTTTAACATTTTGTCTATTCCCATTTTCTCTTTCTTGTTAATTAACATTGTTTCTCCTCCTTTTTTAATTATTTTAACTTAGCTATATTTTCATTTACTTTGTTTAACATTTCCTTATACATTTCAAGTTTGGCTCTTTCTTCGTCTACTTTATCTTGTGGAGCTTTATTTACAAATCCTGGATTATCAAGCATTTTCCTTGCTCTTTCAACTTCTGACTCCAATTTTTCCTTTTCTCCTTCTAAACGATTTAGCTCCTCATCTTTGTCAACTAAACCTTCAAGTGGAATATATAATTCTATTTCATCTGTAATAACACTAATTGCATCTTCTGGTATTCCATCTTTATTTTTTTGTATAGTAATTTCTGTTCCAAATCCTAGTTTTAATAAGATTTCTTCTATACTTTCTAATTGTGTTTCATATTTTGTAGTAACAATTATAAGTTTTGTTTTCTTTTTCGGATGAATATTCATGTTGTTTCTTATATTTCTTATTCCCACAATTATCTCTTTTATTTTTTCAATGAATTCTTCTTCTTTGTCAAATTGGAATATAGAAGGTGCCTTTGGCCAATCTGTTAATATTAAATCAACTTCATCATAATCAACTAGATTTCTATAGATCTTTGTTGTTACAAATGGCATAAATGGATGTAATAATTTTAAGATATTTCTAAATACATAATCCAATACAAAAGATTTTCTTAATTTCTCATCTTCTGTTCCGTTATATAAAGTAACTTTCGCCATTTCTATATACCAGTCACAGCATTCACTCCATGTAACATTGTAAATTTTATCTAGGGCTACTCCTAAATCATATTCTTCAATGTTTCTAGTTACATCTTTTATTAATTTATTTAATTTATTTATCATCCATTTGTCATCAATATCTAAAGCATCTTCATTAAATGTATTTGTTTCTAAATCATAATTTTGTGAAGCAAACTTTATAATATCTTCTTCACTTGCTGAATTCATCTTAATAAATTTTGCTGCATTCCATAATTTATTACAGAAGTTTGAAGCTTGATCTAGTTTTTCAGGCATATATTTAATATCATTTCCCATTGTTGTTCCTGAAAGTAGAGAAAATCTTAAGCTATCTGCACCATACTGTTCTATAATATCATTAGGGTCTATTCCATTTCCTAATGTTTTAGACATTTTTCTGCCTTGACTATCTCTTACCATTCCATGAATTAAAATATCACTAAAAGGTTTTTCATTCATAAGTTCTAAGCCTGAGAAAATCATTCTTGCAACCCAGAAGAAAATGATGTCGAAACCTGTTACTAATACATTTGTAGGATAAAACATTTTTAAATCCTTTGCTTCTTTATTAGGCCAACCAAGTGTTGAAAATGGCCATAATGCAGAACTGAACCATGTATCTAATGTATCAGGATCTTGTTCTAATTTTGTAGAACCACATTTTTCACATTTTGTAGGAGTTGTTTTTGAAACATTAATATGACCACATTCTTTACAATAATATGCTGGTATTTGATGTCCCCACCATAATTGTCTAGATATACACCAATCTTGAATATTCTCCATCCAATGGAAATATATTTTTTCATATCTTTTAGGTACAAATCTTATATCATCTTCTCTAACTGCTTTTATAGCTGGTTCTGCTAACTCTTTCATTTTAACAAACCATTGCTCTGAAACTTTTGGCTCTATTGTATTTTTACATCTCTCACATTTAGCAACATTATGAGTATGTTCTTCTTCTTTTACTAATGCCCCTATTTCTTTTAACTTTTCTACTATTTTTTCTCTTGCTTCTAATAAGTCCATTCCTTTATATTCTGGAACTAAGTCTCCCATTTTGTTGTCTTCATCAAATACTTGAATTATTTCTAAATTATTTCTTAATCCAGCTTGATAGTCGTTCATATCATGTGCCGGCGTAATTTTAACACATCCTGTTCCAAATTCTTTATCTACAAAGTCATCAGCTATTATAGGAATTTCTTTATCCATAATTGGTAATATACATTTTTTCCCTACTAAATCCTTATACCTTTCATCTTCTGGATGTACAGCTACTGCAGTATCTCCTAGCATTGTCTCAGGTCTTGTTGTAGCAACAATAATATATTTATCTTCATCTTTAATTTTATAACGTATATGCCATAAATGTCCTGGTTCTTCTTTGTATTCAACTTCCGCATCAGAAATAGTTGTTTTACAATTTGGACAATAGTTTATCATCCTTGTTCCTTTATATATCAATCCTTTATTATATAAATTTACAAATTGCTCTAGAACTGCATCAGAAAGACCTTCATCTAATGTAAACCTATTTCTATCCCAATCACAAGAACATCCTAGTTTTCTTTGTTGCTCTTGAATTGTTCCACCATATAACCTTGTCCATTCCCAAGTTTCTTCTAAGAATTTTTCACGTCCTATATCTTGTTTTGAAATGCCTTCATCTCTTAACTTTTCAACAACTTTCATTTCAGTTGAAATTGAAGCATGGTCAGTTCCTGGTAGCCATAAAGTGTTATATCCTTGCATTCTTTTTACTCTTATTAAAATATCTTGAATTGTACCATCTAATGCATGTCCCATATGCAATTTACCTGTTACATTTGGAGGTGGCATCATAATACAAAATGGTTCTTTTGTCTTATCCATACTAGGCTTAAAAGCTCCACTTTCTTCCCAGTCTTTATATATTTCTTCTTCAAAATCTTTTGGATTATATTTAGCATTCATTTCTCTATTCATACTTTATCTCCCTTTCTATCTATATATATACTATATTTTAAATAAATTTAATCTTCATAAAACTTAATTTTAAAGCAACTATTAAATTCCTCATTTGGTTCTAATTTTATAATATCTTCTTTATCTTTAAAAATTCCATTTGAATCCTCTTTATCTGCAGTATTGAACCATGGCTCTATACAGACGAATGGAGCTCCTTTCTTTGACCAAATTCCAAGATAAGGAAATCCTGTAAAATCAAATTCTAATATTTTTTTATCGTCATTTGACATTAATGAAAGTTTATTTGATTTTATATTTGATAATATAAGAGCATCATTATCAAATATATCTTTATTCAATTTAATTACATTTCCTCGTTCAATCAAATTGTCAGCTTTTTCTTTAGATATCAATCCATCATTTAGTTTAGAAAATTTAACACCATCTTCATTTTTTTCAAACTCAATTTTATAATTTCCGCTAGAATAATTACATATAAATGCTGGATGTGCTCCTAGTCCAAATTCAATTTGTTTATTATCTAAATTTCTAACCTTATATTTCACTTCCAATATATTTTCGTTTTCTATTTCATAACAAACTTCTAATTCAAATTTATATGGATATTTTTCTAAAGTTTTTTCATTGTATTTTAAAACATATTTATGAATTTTCTCCGTTTTTTCAACTTCTTCAAAATCCATATCTCGTGCAAAACCATGCTGTCCCATATAAAATTCTTTCCCATCTATTATTGTTTTTCCATCTTTGATTTGTCCAACTATTGGAAATAGTATAGGTGCTTGTCTTCCCCAATATTCTTTTCCATTTTCATCTAAAACTTTACTTCCTTGAAAAAGCTTTTCCTCTCCATTAAATTTTATACTTGTTAATTCTGCTCCTTGTGATTTACTTTCAATCTTCATATATTTCCTCCTTGCAAGATTCTGATTATTTTTTTAGAATATAAAAAAAAATAACTCGCCCCTCTATAAGGGCGAGCAATAACTATCTCACGGTACCACCTTAATTTATTATCAATTTAAAATTCAATAATATCTTAATTAGCTTTTAACGCAGCTTACACGTACAACTTACTTAGTTTCAGGTTGTAGGCTAAAAAAGCTACCTTCAGTTTACCTTTTTTTGTAAGAAGCTCTCAGCCTATGGCTTCTTTTCTCTTTCCACAAGTATAAACTTACTCCTCTTTTTTATTGCTTTTGTCATTATGTATATTATTATACACAATTATTTAAAAAAAATCAACCCCTTATTAATCAAGTTTCCCTATTTATTGCTGTTTTCAGCTATTTGTGATATAATAAAGATAGAATAGTTCTTTGAAAATGTGGTTTTTTATTTGTTACTTTTTAAATTAATTCTAAAATATGGAGGCTTAAAATCATGAATACAAATAAATCAGAAAGACTAAAAGAAATCTTTGGCTATATCCTTATTATTATGATGGTACTTTCATTCATTCTATTCATTGTAACCCAAATTGCATACAGTATAACAACTCCTTATGAACGTCTTAGTTATGCAGAAGGAGATACAATGCGAGAGTTGAGAGCGGAGTTTGTCAAACTTCCAGAAGAAAAGCAACAAGACGAAATAGAAAATCATTATTTGGAGAAACTCATAGAAGATGATCCTTCTAATGACTCTATTCAGTTGTTATCTCTTATCTACAAAAATGACACCGCTGAAATGATAGAAAGTGGAGAAATCTATGACTGGATAAACAGTCTAGTTGCTCCATATATTAATAGAAGTTTAAACATTGCTCTCTACTTTGAAAATCTTGATTCCGAAAGTACAATAGTTAGTCAT
>CANQPF010000057.1 GCA_947625665.1 uncultured Clostridia bacterium
GAAAGATTTTTTGATATAGGAATTGCAGAACAAGATATGATGGGAACAGCAGCAGGTATGTCAACTTGTGGAAAAATTCCTTATGCTAGTACTTTTGCAATGTTTGCAGCAGGAAGGGCGTATGATCAAATAAGAAATAGTATATGTTATCCTAAATTGAATGTAAAAATTTGTGCAACACATGCAGGAGTGACTGTTGGAGAAGATGGTGCGACTCATCAAATGCTAGAAGATTTAGCATTAATGAGAAATTTGCCTAATATGATTGTAATTTCACCTTCAGATGATGTTCAGACTAAATGGGCAGTCAAAGAAATTTCAAAAATACAAGGACCAGTTTATGTTCGTTTAGGAAGATTAGCTACACCTATTATATATGAAGAAAATCAAAAATTTGAAATTGGTAAAGCTGTACAAATTGGAGAAGGATTAGATGCAACTGTTTTTGCAACAGGAGTTACTGTGTCAGAAGCTATTAAAGCACAAGAGGAATTAAAAGAAAAAGGAATCGATATACGTGTAGTAGATGTTCATACGATAAAACCAATAGATAAAGAACTGATTATAAAATGTGCAAAAGAAACCAAAAAATTAATATCAATTGAAGACCACAATGTAATCGGAGGATTAGGATCAGCAATATCAGAAGTATTAACAGAAGAATATCCAACAAAACTTACTAGAATGGGAATAAAAGATAGTTTTGGTAAATCCGGAAAGGCAGTAGAACTAATGGATTACTTTGAAATAACATCAAAATATATAGTAAAAGAATTGACATAAAATGCGTTTAACAGACTGGTTTTTACTAGTCTGTTTTTTTCCTGCAATTTCTATTATTTTTTATGCAAAAAGTATTGCAAAAAACACAATTTATTGTTATGATATGATAGAAATAGAAAAATAATGGGATTAATGTGATTTAAGGAGAAATCAAGATGATAGAATTTAGAAATGTAACTAAGAAGTACGACACTGGAACAGTAGCTGTGCAA
This sequence comes from uncultured Clostridia bacterium, assembly GCA_947625665.1. Lineage (GTDB taxonomy): Bacteria > Bacillota > Clostridia > TANB77 > CAG-508 > CAG-269. Next base: position 996 of record CANQPF010000057.1, read on the forward strand.
AATGCGAATTTTGTAATTGAAAAAGGAGAATTTGCATTCTTAGTAGGAACTTCAGGAAGTGGAAAATCAACATTGATAAAATTAATATTAAAAGAAGAAGAACCAACTTCTGGAAATATAATAATAAATAAAAAAGATACAACTTTCTTAAAACCAAAAAGAATACCATTTTTAAGAAGAAGTATGGGAGTTGTTTTTCAAGATTTTAGATTATTGCCAGACAAGACAGTATATGATAACGTTGCTTATGCAATGTATATTGTCAGAGCAACACCAAGACATATTAGAAGACAAGTTCCGATGGTTTTATCTTTGGTAGGATTAAGTGGAAAGGCTAAAATGTATCCTCATGAACTATCAGGAGGAGAACAACAAAGAGTAGCTTTAGCAAGAGCATTAGTTAATAATCCATCTATGTTAATTGCAGATGAGCCTACAGGAAATTTGGACCCAGATACAGCATGGGATATCATGAACTTATTAAATGATATCAATTTAAGAGGGACAACAGTAGTTGTTGCAACACATGCAAAGGATGTAGTAGATCAAATGGAAAAACGTGTTATTCAGATTGATAAAGGCGTAATAGTAAGAGATGATAAAAAAGGTGGGTATGACTTTGAAGTATAATAGATTTGGATATTTAATTGGAGAAGGATTTGCCAATGTTTTTAAAAATAAAAAATCAACTGGTGCATCGCTAATGATAATGTGTGCTACTATGATTATATTTGGAATATTTTTGGCATTAGGTGAAAACATAAATCATTTTGTTCAAAAGATAGAGTCAGATCAAGGCGTTCAAGTGTTTATAAACAAGGAAGCATCTGATGAACAAATACAAGAAGTGGGAAGAAAAATACGTCAAATACAGGGTGTACAAGATACTGTTTATAAATCAAAAGATGATGCACTAACTCAGATGAGAGATATGCTTAAAGATAAAAAAGAGCTTCTTGAAGGATATGAAGAAAATAATATTTTCCCAGCATCTTATGTAGTAACATTTACAGATTTAACAATGAGTTCTCAAATACAAGATCAAATTAGCAAGATTGAAAATGTGGATAGTATAACAAGTAGTGATAAAACTATAGAAACTTTAATTAAGTTAGCTAATGGTGTAAAAATAGTTACGGGTGTAATTTTAGTTTTGTTAGTTATAATATCTATTTTCATAATATCAAATACGATAAAACTTACAGTACATGCTAGAAGAAGAGAAATATCAATAATGAAATATGTTGGAGCAACAAACAATTTCATAAGATGGCCATTTATAGTAGAAGGTATGATAATAGGAGTTTTTGCTAGTGCAATTTCAATTGTATTAGTAGGTGGATTATATACATGGGTTGCACAAAGTGTAGCAAATGCAGACTTCATACAACGTATGAATATAAATTTAGTAACATTCGCAGAAATGTTTAATTCAATTATTTTAGTATATGTGTTATTAGGAATTGGTATAGGTGCTCTTGGAAGTATTATCTCTATGAGAAAATATTTAAAAGTATAAAGGAGAAAGCTATGCGCAAGGTTTTAACTGGAATATTAGCTTTTATCATTTGTAGTTTAAGTATCATTTCTTATGCACAACAAGCAAATTTACAAGAGGAACAGGAACAATTAAAAGATAAAATTGAACAATCTACAAGTGATTTAGAGAATGTTCAAGACGAGTTATCTGAAAATTTAGTAAAAATACAAGAATTAGATGAAAGAATAGCATCATCACAACAAGAAATATCAGGTTTAGATGATAAAATATCACAATTTCAAGAAGTATACGATAAAGTTAATACTGAACTTGATAATGCAGAAAATAACTATAATTCACAAAAAGAAACATTAGAAAAAAGATTAGTTGCGATGTATGAAGCTGGAGAAACAGAATATCTTGATGTAATATTATCATCAAAAAGTATTTCAGAGTTTCTTTCAAATTATTTTTTAGTAAGTGAAATGGCAGAGTATGATGCAGGTCTTTTACAACAAATGTCAGATAGAAAAAATTATATAAATGAAATTAAAGAAAAAGTAGAAGCAGCTAAGAAAGAATTGACTGATGCTAAACAGGCACAAATTACAACAGCTAAGATTTTAGAAAATACGAAAAAAATAAAAGAAAGTTATACAGCACAGTTATCAGAGCAAGAAAAAGAAATTCAATTAAAAATAGATGAATATAATCAAAGGTTTGAAGAAATAAATAAACAGATTTTAGAATTAGCAAAAAACGGAATTGATTCAGAATATATTGGAGGAGTGTTGGCATGGCCAGTTCCAGGTTATACAACAATATCTTCTAAATATGGAATGCGTACACACCCAATAACAGGAGTTTATAAATTACACACTGGTACAGATATAAGTGCACCAATGGGAGCAAACTTTATAGCAGCAAATGATGGAATTGTTACAAAAGCATCTTACAATTCAGCTTATGGAAATATGGTAATGATTGATCATGGTGGAGGGATTTCTACGCTATATGCACATGGATCTCAAATATTAGTTGAAGAAGGACAATATGTACGAAGAGGAGAACAAGTTTTGAAGGTTGGTTCAACAGGTTATTCAACTGGACCACATGCTCATTTTGAAGTAAGAATAAATGGGGTTGTAACAGACCCAATGCCTTATATTACGAATGGGTTAATACCAACGAATGAAGGGCAAATTGCAACACCGAGTCCATAAAGGATTCAAAATAAATAATAGGGGGATCATTATTTATATTCTAGGAGGAACTTATGAAGAAATTAGTAGTTAAAATAATAGGAATATTGGTTATACTTATTTTGTTATTGAATAATATGGTAGTATTGGCTGTTTCAAGAACTGATTTAAAAAATCAGAAAAATTCAAAAAGTCAAGAAATTAATCAAGCAAAAGAACAATTGCAAGAAATACAAACAGAAAAATCTGATACATTACAACAAGTAGAAGATATTAGTACAAAAATAACGGATTATCAAAATCAAATACAGGAATTAGATAATAAAATAAGTGAATTAACTGGAAAAATAACTGAAGCAGAAGAAAATATAAAAAGTGCAGAAGAAGAATATAAAAAGACAGAAGATTTATTAAATAAGAGATTGGTTGCTACATATGAAGCTGGGGAAACTTCTTATTTAGATGTTATTTTATCATCAAAAAATATTTCAGACCTTATTTCTAATTATTATCTAGTAACTCAGATAGCTACTTATGATAATGAATTAATGGACAGTATTGAAAAACAGAAAAAAGAAATTGAAGATTCTAAAAAAGAATTGGAAAATAATAAAAATGAATTAGATACTTCTAAAACAAGTAAAGAAAGTATAACGAAACAATTAGAAGTTACTAAAAAAGAGAAGAATGAACATGTACAAGAATTAAGTGAGGATGAACAAGCTACTCAAGCTAAGATAGAACAACTACAAGCAGACAACGAAATAATTAGTCAACAATTGGCAGTAGCAGAAAAGCAATACCAAGCACAATTAGAAGCTTTGAGAAAGAAACAACAAGAACAAGGAAGCAATGGTGGTGGAGGAAGTTCAGGATCTCCTGGAGGAAGTTTTACTTCTGGAGGTTCAGGAGTATTACAAAGACCAGTAAAATCTGGTTCAATAACTACGACTATGTATTATTCAAGTGGTAGTTACCATGGAGCAATAGATTACGGAGTTCCTGTAGGTACAACAGTTTATGCGGCTGCAGATGGAGTTGTATATCAAGCTACAAGTATGTCAGGAAGTTATGGAAATTATGTGGTTATTCAGCACACTAATGGTCTTAGAACTTGGTATGCACACGGAAATGGAGTATTTTATGTTTCTGCGGGTCAAACTGTTTCTAAAGGGCAACCTATAATGCAGAGTGGTAACTCTGGAAATTCATCAGGACCTCATTTACATTTTGAAGTTAGAGTAGCACCATATAACTGGAGTAACAATAGGGTTGATCCAAGAAATTATATGTAATACATAAAGGATAAAGGCATGAAAGATAAAATCTTTCATGCCAAAATGATAAAATTAAATAAAAAAGGACATAATGGAGGTTAACATGAAAAAAGAAGAAGACCAAACTAATGGAGGTTTTAAAGTTATACAAGAAAAGAAGAATAGTAATAAAATATATAAAACTTTAATGTTAGTTGTACTAGTTGCTTTTATGACATTTATTGCAACTTCAATAGGAATGTATAAGTATTTATCTGCAAATATGGGTACATCAATGAATTTATCAGCGTTAGTTTCTAAAGAAACAACAAGTGATGCAATAACAAATAAAATTAATGAATATAGGAAAATAATAGACAAATATTATTTAGGAGAAATAGACGAAAATAAACTTAAAGAAGGAGCTATAAAAGGATATATAGAAGGGTTAGATGACCAATATACAGAATATATTCCTAAAGAAGACATGGAAGAATATACTGAGGACATAGAGGGAGAATTTGTAGGAATAGGAGTATATATGATTCAAGATAAAGAAATAGATAGAGTTAGAGTATTGGCTCCTATAAAAAATGGACCTGCAGCTGAGGCTGGAATTCAATCAGGAGATATTATTAGGTCTTTAAATGATGTAGAATATACGGCAAGTCAAATGAGTGAATTAAGTCAAGCTATAAAAGGAGAAGAAGGTTCAACGGTTAAACTTGAAATAATTAGAGGAGAAGAAATAATAACATATACATTGAAAAGATCTAATGTGAAATTAAATCCAGTAGAAGGTGAAATAATAGAAGATGAAATTGGATATATAGAGTTTTCTTCTTTCGATAAAAATACAGCAAATGAATTTAGAAAAAAATATGAAGAGCTAAAGGAACAAGGAATTAAATCTTTAATAATAGATATTAGAAATAATGGTGGAGGAATTGTTCAAGAAGCTGTAAGTATAGCTGGAACAATATTAGATAATGGTTCAACTGTATTATATGAAATAAATAAAAACAATGAAGAAGAAGAAATGAAAACAAATACTGACCCAATAATTGATGTTCCGATAGTTTTATTAGTTAACGAAAATTCAGCAAGTGCATCAGAAATATTAGCAGGAGCTTTAAGAGATTATGAAAAAGCTAAAATTGTAGGAAAAACAACTTATGGAAAAGGTGTAATTCAACAGCTATTATCACTTCCAGATGGTAGTGGATTGAAGATTACTTCTGAAGAGTATTTAACCCCAAAGAAGAATAAAATAAACAAAGTTGGAATAGAACCTGATGAAAGTGTCGATTTACCAAAAGATATAGCAAATATAATTAATGTTGAAAAGGAAAAAGATAAACAATTACAAAAAGCAATAGAGTTGCTAAAAAAATAGGAGGAAATTATGAACCTACCGAACAAACTAACGATACTTAGAATTATATTAGTACCAATTATGGTATTAGTCCCATTCTTAAATATAAAAGGTGAATTATATGGAATTCCATATACATCTTTAATTGTTGATTTAATATTTATAATAGCGTCTATAACTGATAAATTAGATGGATATATAGCTAGAAGTAAAGGATTAGTTACTACATTTGGAAAATTTTTAGATCCAATAGCAGACAAAATATTGGTTTTAGCAGCTATGTTGTTATTAGTTGAAGCAGGAAAATTGCCTGCTTGGATTCCTATAATTGTTTTATCGAGAGAATTTATAGTTTCTGGATATAGACTAATAGCAGTAGAAAAAGGTGGAAAGGTAATAGCAGCATCAATTTGGGGAAAAATAAAGACACTTACTCAAATAATTGCAATTATATTTGCAATTGTAGATTCTAATCCATTTTGGGAATGTTTTAAGGGAACATTATCAGGAAGTGCATATTTCTTAAACTTATTTGTAACAATAATGATGATAGTTCAAACAATTGCAACAATATTCTCAGGAATAGATTATTTAAAAGGTGGAAAAGATTTAATAAAAGATTAACTCTTGACAAAAAAGACTTTCTGCCGTAATATAGTATAGACAATTGTAAAAAGGAGTGGATATTATGGAAGAAAAAGAAGTCATACTAACTCAAGAAGGGTATAATAAATTAGAGGAAGAATTAAATTATCTTAAAACAGAAAAAAGAGCAGAAATTGCAGATAGAATAAAAGTAGCACTAGGATTTGGAGATTTATCAGAAAATTCTGAATATGATGAAGCTAAAACTGCACAGGCAGAAAATGAAAATAAAATTGCTGAATTGGAAAGTAAATTAAGATATGCTAAAATTATAGATGAAAAAAATATAGATACAGAAACAGTACAAATTGGAAATACTGTTAAAGTATTAGATAAGGAATTCGATGAAAAAATTGATTATATAATAGTTGGTTCAACAGAAGTTAATTTAGCAGAAAATAAAATATCTAATGAGTCACCATTAGGAAAAGCATTATTAGGTGCTAGAAGAAACCAAGTTGTGGAAGTGGATGCACCAGCAGGAAAATTAAAATATAAAATTTTGTCAATAAAGAAATAAAATTTTAATATACTATGCAATTAAATATTTCAATAGTGTATCATAAAAGCTTGGTTTTTGACAATAAGAAAAGTGGCTTCGCCACATGTGCAGGTTGCTCCGCAACCGCACGAATATAAGAAACTTAACCTTGTTGTATACGTCAAAATCTTGCGATTTTTCCTATACAATAAGAAAAGAACAATCTTAAATATAAAAGATTGTTCTTTTTTTGTATAAATACTTCCGGCTGTGCCGGTAGTAACGCAGGCTTAAGCTTTGTAGCAAAGCAACTCCCTTCATGATATA
>CANQPF010000058.1 GCA_947625665.1 uncultured Clostridia bacterium
GTAATAATACCTAAAATAAATACAAATGAAATTATTGCAATTATATGTTTAACAATAACAGTTGTGATAAGAGGGTATGTAGGTTTAATATTATCATTTGAGTGGAAAAGTAGTCTTATATTAGCAGTTATTTCTATATTAGCAGTAGTATTTGGAAAAATGTTAGGTGGAATCATAGGAGACAAAATTGGATTTATGAAAATATCTCTATTATCGCTAATACTTTCAGCATTTTTATTTGTATTTGCATTTAATAATAGTATATTAGGTGTTTTATCAATATTATTATTTAATATGACAATGCCAATAACTTTGATAGCTTTAAGTAATATTTTATTTAATAATAAGGGAATGGCTTTTGGATTGTTAACACTGGCTTTATTTATAGGTGCTATTCCAGTGTTTTTAGGATATACTAATGCAATATTTACACCAATAGGTTTATTAATAATTACATTGATATCAGCAATCATTTTATATATAGGAATAAAAAAATATAATGAGATTATGGAGAAAAAAGAATGCTAATAAGTTTAATAATATCTTTGTTTTTAACAATTGTCATTGAACTAAGTGTCTCCTTAATATTAGGGATTAAAAAGAAAAATGATATATATATAGTTGTACTTGCTAATATTTGTACTAATCCAATTGTTGTATATGTAGCGAATTGCTTAAAAATGTTAAACAATGCTCTGCTATATAATATAGTTGTAATGATAATGGAGATAATAGTTGTTATTGTTGAATTTAAAATATATAAAAAATATTTAAAGATATATAAAAAATCTCCTTTTACTTTATCTATAGTTAGTAATGCAATATCATTCGGAATGGGATTAGTTATAAATAATATATTATAGAGGAGGATTTTAATAATGAAAAGAATGATTAAAATAATAACAATATTTATAACATTAATTATAGTAAATTATAATATATGTTTTGCAGACGTAATTGTTACATCAGACGAATATACATTACCAATAATGGGTAATGTAGCTGCTCTTATAGGAATGATAGGAATAGTAATTTTTATAATATCAATAATATCTTTTTTTGCTTTAAAATCTACATCGAAGAAAAATATTAATGTGAGTATAGAAGAAAATGAAAAAATAAATAAGACAAAAAAACGTATATATGTATGGGGAGTAATTTTAGTTATTGTAATACATTTACTTTCTGAAATACAATACTATGATTTTGGAAGTTTTTGGTTTTGGTTACCTATATTTATCTGTATTATATCTATTGCAATTAGAAAAAAATCAAAAAAATTTTCTAATATTATTTTGATTATATCACTATGTGTTATATGTGGTATTTCAATAAGTAACGCAATAGATGTTAAAATTTCTAGAGAGATTAATGAATATAATCGTAAATTTCTTGAAAGCAATTATGCAGATTATAGTTCTATTGAAATGCTAATAAATGATGTTAAAGAAAATAATGAAACAAATAAAAATCAAATAACTATTGAATACAATGATAAAGAATACAAAACATCATCAGAATTAAGTAATTTACTTAATTCATTAGAAAAAAGAGATATATATATAGCAGAGAATAATGGAAATAGATATTCTAAAAAACGCATAACAAAAATAGAAATAGAAAAAATGAATGATTAAAAGAGTTAAAAAAATGAAAAAAAGTTTTATAAAAATAATGTTATTTGCCATAATAATAGTTTGTGTAATTTGCCTTTTTTATTACTATAATAGAATGAAACTAGAAAATGAAATTAGCGAATTAAAGCCGTTTTCTAAAAACAATATTTTGAATAACTCTAATATAAGTTTCAAACTAACTGAAAAATTACCTAAAATTGAAGTTGCTAGTGCCTTTTACCCATTTGCAGCTAATTTTATTCAAAATACTTACAGCGAGAAAAATTATTCAAATGAATTATTACAACTAGTTTCAACTTCTCAAGCATATAATGATATTATAAAAGGCAAGACAGATATTATAATAGCTACAGAACCATCCGAAGAACAAAAAGAAATTATACAAAATTCAAATATTTCTTTAGAATACAAAATTTTATATTTTGAACCACTAGTGATATTTCTTAATAAAGAAAACCATATAAATAACTTAAGTATAGAAGAAATAAAAGAAATATATTACAATAATGAAAATAATTGGAACTCTTATCAATTAGAGAAGAACAATGGTAGTCAAACTTGTTTTGAAAGTATTGTAAATAATAATATAATTAATAAAAGTCATCATGAAACTCATACAATGCCTAAAATTATAGATAGAGTAGCAGAAGATAATAACGGAATAGGATATGCTTTTTATTCTTATTATTCAAAAATGCACATAAATAACAAAGTTAAAATTATTAGTGTTAATGAAAAAAATATAAAAGATATTGACTATCCGCTATTATTTGAAGTTTATCTAATATATAGAGCTGATAATAAGAACGAGAATATTTCTAAGATTGTAAATTGGATAAATACAGAAGAAGGTCAGGAGTTTATTGAAAATATAAAATAAAAGAGGAGAGAAAATATTCTCTCCTTTTTAGGATTTTTAAAAATGTATGAGGTAATCCTTATAAGCTAGACCTCTTTTCAATGCTTCTTCTTCAAATTTTTCTCTTGTCCACCGATACATGCGAGCTTCAAATTGAAGCCAATTAAATTCAAAAGAATTTTGATGAATAAAGACCACCTTATAACGACGTTTAGTCTTAGACCCTTTCACTTCTAGTCTTTTCAAAGAGCAATTAATGCTCAGAAGTATTAATATGAAAACTGCTGTAATTTGTAACATTTTATTTATCCTTTCTTAAAATTATTTGAAGGAACTGTTCCTTCTATTACTTTTAATTATACTACTGTTTACATAAAAAGTCAAAATCAATAGATTATATATCTTCTCTTAAACAGAAAAAGAAACGATCTAAATCGTTTCTTTTTCTTCCTTTGCTTTTTATAAAAACATATTATTTGATTTCTAATTTTCTTCTGCTGTTCCTACAGGAGCTGTAGTATTTGCTACTGATGTTATCTCTTCATTTTTTTCATTTTCGATAATTTCTGGTCTTTTTTTCTCTGTATTTATTTTTATACTTTGATATTTTTGCATTCCTGTTCCTGCTGGTATTAATTTACCGATGATAACATTTTCTTTTAATCCCATTAACTTATCTGATTTTCCTTTAACTGCTGCTTCTGTTAATACTCTTGTTGTTTCTTGGAATGATGCAGCTGATAAGAAACTCTCTGTAGCTAATGATGCTTTTGTTATTCCTAGTAATACTCTCTTACCTTTTGCAGGTACTTTTCCTTCTGCCTTAGCTTGTTCATTCTTCTCTTCAAATTCATACATATCTATTAATGAACCTGGGAACATGTCTGTATCACCATTATCATCAACTCTGACTTTCTTAAGCATTTGTCTACCAATTACTTCAATGTGCTTGTCGTTGATGTCAACACCTTGGTTTCTATATACTTTTTGAACTTCTGAAATCAAATACTCATAAACACCTGTTGGTCCTTTAATTGTAAGTATTTCATTTGGATTTACTGAACCTTCAATTAATAAATCTCCTGGTTCTACCATATCTCCATTTTGTACTTTCATTTTAGATCCAAATGGTATTGTATATGTTTTAGAATTATCTTTAGAAGTTACTATAACTTCTTTCTTTTTCTTTGTTTCTTTTATTTTTACTTTACCAGCTATAGATGTAATTATAGCAAGTCCTTTTGGTTTTCTGGCTTCAAACAATTCTTCAACTCTAGGAAGACCTTGAGTAATATCTGCTACACCGGCAACACCACCAGAGTTAACTGTTCTCATTGTAAGCTGTGTTCCTGGTTCACCAATTGATTGTGCAGCTATGATTCCTACTGCCTCACCTATTGAAACTTTTTCTCTTCTTGCTAAACTCATTCCATAACATTTTTGACATACACCATGTTTTGAATGACATCCAAGAACTGAACGAACTTCTAGTTTTTCTATTCCTGCATTTATTATTTTTTTAGCAATAGGCTCTGTAATTAATGTATTTGTATCTACTATTACTTCATTAGTTTTAGGATCGATTACATCCTCTACTACAAATCTTCCTAATAATCTTTCTTCTAGTCCTTCTATTACTTGATTTCCATCTTTAATGTCATAAATCATTATACCTTCATGTGTTCCACAATCTTCTTCTCTTACAATTATATCTTGTGAAACATCTACCAATCTTCTTGTTAAATATCCAGAGTCTGCTGTTCTTAAAGCTGTATCTGAAAGTCCCTTTCTAGCTCCGTGTGATGATATAAAGTACTCTAATGCATCAAGTCCTTCACTAAAGCATGACTTAATTGGAATTTCAACAGCTTTACCTGTTGTACTAATTTGAAGTCCACGCATTCCGGCAATTTGTCTTAATTGGTTCATATTACCTCTGGCTCCAGATTTAACCATCATATAAATTGGGTTTAAGTCTTCAAAGTTGTCTTCCATTGCTTTACTTATGTCATTTGTAGTTTGCTCCCAAAGTGCAATAACAGCTTTGTATCTTTCATCATCAGTTATTAAACCTCTAGCAAATTGCTTTCTGATTACTTCTATCTTTTTATCTGTTTCTGCTAAAATATCTTTTTTAGCTTCTGGTACTTGAACGTCACTTATTGAGAATGTAATTCCTGCTAATGTTGAGTATTTATATCCTAATGCTTTTATATAATCTATTACTTCTGCTGATTTTGATAGTCCATGTAAACTTATTACCTTTTCAATGATTTTTTTCATTGTTTTATTAATTACTGGGAAATCTATTTCATATTGGAACGGATCTTCTTCTCTATCTATAAAGCCTAAATCTTGTGGTATTCCTTGGTTGAAGATAATTCTTCCAACACTTGTTTCAATCTTTTTAGATTTCATTTCTCCATCTATTTCTTTAGTAATTCTTACAAAGATTTTTGCATGAATTCCTACTTCATGATTTTCGAAAGCCATAATAGCTTCATCAGGATCTTTAAAATATTTTCCCTCTCCTTTTTCACCCTCTAATACCATTGTTAGATAATAACTTCCTAAAATCATGTCAAGTCTTGGAGTAGCAACTGGTTTACCATCTTGTGGTTTTAACAAGTTGTTTGTTGATAACATTAAATATCTAGCTTCTGATTGTGCTTCTGGTGATAATGGTAAATGCACAGCCATTTGGTCACCATCGAAGTCAGCATTGAATGCCTCACAAACTAATGGGTGTAGTTTTATTGCTCTACCTTCAACTAACACAGGCTCAAATGCTTGAATACCAAGTCTGTGTAGTGTTGGGGCTCTATTTAGCATAACAGGGTGATCTTTTATAACATCTTCTAATATTCCCCACACTTCTGGACGTAATCTTTCTACCATTCTCTTTGCATTTTTTATATTTTGTGCAATTCCACGTCCTACTAATTCTTTCATTACAAATGGTTTGAATAATTCTACTGCCATTTCTTTTGGAAGTCCACATTGATAAATTTTTAATTCAGGTCCTACTACAATAACTGAACGTCCAGAATAATCAACACGCTTTCCAAGTAAGTTTTGACGGAATCTACCTTGTTTTCCTTTTAACATATCTGATAAAGATTTCAAAGGTCTATTTCCTGCACCTGTAACTGGTCTACCACGACGACCATTGTCTATTAAAGCATCTACTGATTCTTGTAACATACGTTTTTCATTTCTTACAATTATTTCAGGTGCTCCTAATTCTAATAGTCTTTTTAATCTGTTATTTCTGTTTATAACTCTTCTATATAAATCATTTAAGTCTGATGTTGCGAATCTACCACCATCTAATTGTACCATTGGTCTTAATTCTGGTGGAATTACTGGTACCACTTGCATTACCATCCACTCTGGTCTATTTCCAGAAATTCTAAATGATTCTACTGTATCCAATCTTTTTACAAGTTTAACTTTCTTTTGTTCACTTGCTTTTTCTAATTCTTTCTTTATTTTTTTAGATAATTTATCTAAGTCTATTTCTTCTAATAATTCCTTTAATGCTTCAGCTCCCATTTTAGCTTTAAATGAACCTCTACCATATTTTTCTTCTGCTTCATGGTATTCTTTTTCATTTAATATTTGACATTTTTCTAATCCTGTTTTTCCTTTATCTACTACTATATATGAAGCAAAGTAAATAACTCTTTCAAGATTTCTTGGTGAAATATCTAACATTAAAGCTATTCTACTTGGAATTCCTTTAAAGTACCATATATGAGCTACTGGTGCTGCAAGTTCAATATGTCCCATTCTTTCACGTCTAACTTTTGATTTTGTTACTTCAACCCCACAACGATCACATACAATTCCTTTATATCTTACTCTTTTATATTTACCACAGTGACATTCCCAGTCTTTTGTTGGTCCAAATATTCTTTCACAAAATAGTCCATCTTTTTCTGGCTTTAAAGTTCTATAATTAATAGTTTCAGGTTTTTTTACTTCTCCTTTTGACCATTCTCTGATTTTTTCATCTGATGCTATTCCTATTTTTAATTTGTCAAACTCTTGTAATTCTTCCATTATTCTTCACCTCCATCACTATTAAATATTTCCTCTTCTCCTTCTGAGCCTAAGTCTTTAAACAGTTGATCATCATCTATTTCTTCATCGTCTTGCATTTTTTCTTCTTCATATCCTTCCAACTCTGTTCCTTCTACAACTGTTTCTTCACTTAATACTTCTCCATCTGTTTCTGGATTATATTCTATTCCCTCATCAACACTTTCTTTAATCTCTAATTCTTTATCATCATCAGAATACAATTTTACATCTAATCCTAATGATTGTAATTCTTTGATTAATACTTTGAAACTTTCTGGAACTCCTGGTTCAGGTATGTTTTCACCTTTAACTATTGCTTCATAAGTTTTAACTCTTCCTACAACGTCATCAGATTTAACTGTTAACATTTCTTGTAGTGTATATGAAGCACCATAAGCTTCCAATGCCCAAACTTCCATCTCTCCAAAACGTTGTCCACCAAATTGAGCCTTTCCTCCAAGTGGTTGTTGAGTAACTAATGAATATGGTCCAGTTGAACGAGCATGTATTTTGTCATCTACTAAGTGGTGTAGTTTCAACATGTACATAACCCCAACTGTAATTGGTTCATCAAATGGATCTCCTGTTCTACCATCATATAATACTGTCTTTCCATCTTCTGAAATTCCTGCTTTCTTTAAGCATTCTATAACGTCGGATTCTTGAGCTCCGTCAAATACAGGTGTTGATACTTTCCATCCTAATGCTCTTGCTGCTCCTCCTAAGTGAACTTCAAGCACTTGACCTAAATTCATTCTTGAAGGAACTCCTAGTGGGTTTAATAAAATATCTATTGGTGTTCCATCTGGCATGAATGGCATATCTTCTGCTGGTAATACTCTTGAAATAACACCTTTGTTACCATGACGTCCTGCCATTTTGTCTCCAACTGAAATCTTTCTCTTTGTAGCTATATAACATCTAATTATTTGATTTACTCCAGGTCCTAATTCTTCTGAATTTTCTCTAGTAAATATTTTAACATCTACTATTGTTCCAGCTTCTCCATGTGGTACTCT
>CANQPF010000059.1 GCA_947625665.1 uncultured Clostridia bacterium
TGGATTGTGGAATGTGGCAAGGAAAAGTAGAACAATTAATGGAAAATGAGCAGGAATTCGAGTTTGATCCTACAACTATTGATTTTATGTTATTAACGCATGCTCATATTGATCATTCAGGAAGAATACCAAAATTATATAATGAAGGATTTAGAAATAAAATATATGCACATAAAGCAACTTGTGATTTATGCGCATTAATGTTGCCAGATAGTGGACATATACAAGAACAAGAAAATCAATGGAAAAACAAGAAAAGGATAAGAGCTGGAAAAGAACCAAAACCACCTCTATATACAGCTGAAGAGGCAGCTAGATCTTTAGAAATATTTGAACCAGTTCAATATGATGAGATAATAGAAATTGATGAAAATATAAATGTCAGATTCAACGATGCAGGTCATATGCTTGGTTCTAGTATTATTGAATTATGGGTTAAAGAAGGGGAAAAAGAAACTAAGACAGTATTTACAGGAGATTTAGGAAATAATGATATTCCTCTTTTAGATTCACCAACAATGATAGATGATACTGATTATTTAGTAATGGAATCAACATATGGTAGTAGATTACACATGAAAAATGATGATAAAGCAGAAATGTTTTTAGATATAGTTGCAGAAACCTTAGATAACGGAGGAACAGTAGTAATACCTTCATTTGCAGTTGGCAGAACGCAGGAAATTTTATATGAAATAAATAAGTTAAAAGAAAATCATTTGAATGACGAAGAATTTCAAAGAAAATATCAAAAATTAATGTCTACACCAGTATATGTGGACAGCCCTCTTGCAATATCTGCAACAGAAGTGTTTAAGGAAAATACAAATCTATTTGAAGATGAAATAAAAAATGAAATTTTAAGTGGAAATAATCCACTAGAATTTCCAGGACTTCAATTTACAATGACAGTTGAAGAATCTAGAGCACTTAATGAGAGTAATGAACCATCTATAATTATTTCTGCAAGCGGTATGTGTGAAGTTGGAAGAATAAAACATCATTTAAAACATACGATTTGGAATCCAAATAATACAATATTATTTGTAGGATATCAAGCACCAGGTACTTTAGGTTATAGTATAATTAATGGTGCAACATCTGTAAAAATATTTGGAGAAGAAATTGCTGTAAATGCAAGAATAGAATATATTGAAGGATATTCAGGACATGCAGACCAAGAATGGTTAATGAATTTTATATATTCATTCATTAAGAAACCAAAACATATTTTTTTAGTACATGGTGAAGAAGAATCAGAAAATGTATTAAAAGATAAAATAGAAAATGAAATAGGAATAAGTGTAAATATGCCTGAGTTTGGTGACACTTATGAGTTAACTGGAGAAGAAGAGCAAATAATTACTAAAACAGCATCTATTGAAAGAAAAATACCTACGTCAATTAGAAGTGAAATAGCAGAAAGACTTGAAAAAATCAAACTTGAAATTAAGGATATGGATGACTGCGTAAAAGAAGATATGGATGATAAGACTCTTACTGATCGTGATATTTATCGTATAAATGAAAAGATAAAGGATTTAGAAAAACAAATTTTGAATGTAATAGAAGGGTAATTATATAAAATGGAAAACAAATATTTTAATGAAGCAATTGTAGGAAATCAAAAAATGATAACAACATTTACATCAAAAGGAGAAATACAAAGAATGTATTTTCCTAGTAAAGACAATAGACAATATATTGATTTTTTTCACACAGGGGTAACAGTTAATGGTTCAGACTTAATATATACACATGATGATATAAATAATGTATATAAACAATATTATGAACCAGATACAAATATATTAAATACAGAGATAACTAATACATATTTTAATTTAAAAATATTACAAACAGACTTTGTAACTTTAAAAGAAAATGTATTAGTAAAAAAGTATATACTAATGAACAAAGGAAAAATAGATTTAGATATTAAATTTTATGTTCATTCTTGTTTATTATCAGATAATAATAATATAGTAGGAAGTAAATTAATTGATGGAGGAATTTTACAATATGCGCACGACTTTTCTTTCTCAACGTTTGCAAAAGGATATAAGGTATTTTCACATCAGCTAAATGGAAGTGAAAATACAATAAAAAGAGGAGAAATACATGACAAAGATTATATAGGAATGTCACGTGATGCTAGTGTTTGTTTTGAAATAGGAAAAATTTCTCCAAAAGAGAAAAAAGAAATAGAAATATGCATATTAATTGATGAAAACAAAAATGTATCCGATATGGAGAGAGAAATTAATAGAGTTAGGAAATTAGATTTAAATAAAGAATGTTCAAATGCAAAAACTTATTGGAGAAAATACGTAAAAAATCATAATAGTTTGAATTTAAAAGAACCAAAAAATAGTTATGAAGAAAGAATTTTTGAAATATATAAAAGAAGTATTTTATTATTTCCATTATTAACAAACCCTGATACGGGAGGAATAATTGCTTCGCCAGAGATCGATGAAAATAGGTCAAAATCTGGTATGTATGCATATTGCTGGCCACGTGATGCAGTATTTATAGGAAAAGCTTTTGACATATTAAAGATGGATAAAGAAGCAGAAAAATTCTATAAAGTATTTTGTAAAAAGACTCAAAGTAAAAATGGAATGTGGGAACAACGTTTTTATACAGATGGGAAACTTGCACCATGCTGGGGATACCAAGTAGACGAAACTGCAAGCGTAGTCTATGGAGTTTATGAACATTATAAATATACTAAATCAGAAAAGTTTTTAAAAGACACGTTGCCAATGTGTGAACGTGCAGTTAAGTTTTTAAAAGATTATGTAAAAGATTGGTTAGGAATAACAGTAACTATAGATAATAAAAAAGATACTGTACAAGAATCAATTGAAGAAACTTATAAGAAGAAAGGACACAAATATCCTATAAGTTATGATATTTGGGAAATGTGCGAAGGAGTACACCTATATTCAATTGCAATTATTTATGCAGCATTTGAAAGTCTTTTAAATATTTATAAAGTGTTAGGAAAAAATGTTTCAGATTTTGAAAATAATAGATTAAAAGAAGATAAAGTTTCAAGAAATTCATTAGAACTAGAAAAGCTAATGATACAATTGAAAAAATATATAAATGTAAATTTGTATGACGAGGAAAAGAGATCTTATGTAAGAAATGCAGTAGATAGAAAAATGGATATAAGTATTTTGGGAGCTGTAACACCTTTCAATGTATTTAAACCTAAAGAGAAAAAAATTCAAAATACAGTTGAAAGAATTAACTTAAGTTTACGTACATATACAGGAGGATATCAAAGATTTGAATATGATAATTATATGAATGGAAATCCATGGCCAATTGCAAATCTTTGGATGACTCTATATTATATTCAAACCGGAGAAAAGAGAAAGGCAAAAGAAACATTTGATTTTGTTGTAAAAACAGTAGGCAAGCATTCTTTGTTAGGAGAGCAAATAGATAATAATACATTAAGTCCTAATTGGGTAATTGGTCTTGGATGGACACATGCAATGTTTATTATAGTCCTTGAAAAGTTATTTGGATAATTAGACTTGAAAAATAAGTTTAATTGGTATAGAATGAAAACAACTTAAAAAGTTAATAATAAAAATAAGGAGGAAGTAAAATGTCAATAAAAATAGGTATTAACGGATTTGGAAGAATTGGAAATTTATCTTTCCAAGCAGCATTAGCAAAGGAAGGAGTAGAAGTAGTAGCTGTAAATGATCCTTTTATAACAGCTGACTATATGGCTTATATGACAAAATACGATACAGCTCATGGAAGATTCGAAGGAGAAGTAGAAGGTAAAGATAATATATTAAAAGTAAACGGAAAAGAAATAAAAGTATATAATGAAATGGATCCACACAACATACCATGGGGAGAAATTGGAGTTGAATATGTACTAGAATGTTCAGGAGTATTTACAACATTGGAAAAAGCTCAAGCTCATATTGATGCAGGAGCTAAAAAAGTAATAATTAGTGCACCTTCAAAAGATGCTCCAATGTTTGTTATGGGAGTTAATAATGAAAGTTATGATCCAAGTATGAATATAGTGTCAAATGCATCATGTACGACAAACTGTCTAGCACCACTAGCAAAAGTTATACATGATAACTTTGGAATCAAAGATGGATTAATGACAACAGTTCATAGCACAACAGCTACACAAAAAACAGTTGATGGAGCTTCAAAAAAAGACTGGAGAGGTGGACGTTCAGCTGCAGCTAATATAATACCATCTTCAACAGGAGCTGCTAAAGCAGTAGGAAAAGTTATACCATCATTAAATGGAAAGCTAACAGGAATGGCTTTCAGAGTTCCAACAATAGATGTATCAGTAGTAGATTTAACATGTAACTTAGAAAAGCCTGCAACATATGAAGAAATATGTGCAGCAGTTAAAAAAGCTTCTGAAAATGAGATGAAAGGAATTTTAGGATATACAGAAGATGCAGTTGTATCTTCAGACTTCTTAACAGATAAACGTACATCAATATTTGATGCAACAGCTGGAATAATGTTAACAGATACTTTTGTTAAATTAGTATCTTGGTATGATAATGAATGGGGATATTCAAATAAGTTAGTTGATTTAGCTTATTATATTTCTACAAAGGGATAAAAGATAAAAAAGGAGTAAAATCTTTTGATTTTACTCCTTTTAGTATATCACACAGGTTTACCCTTAAAATTAAAAAGGCAGATACTTCTAAAAGAAGTATCTGCTATTGAATTGGGTTTTGCCGACAGTACTACTTGTAGACACCTGAATTAAGGGTCTAAATGAAAAGCGTATAAATTTAACTCATTGAGATATTCTCTATCACTCTCAGTTAAAGTTTCACCATTTCTTTCCTTGTGATTAAGGACTATATAGTCTTTAAAACTACAATTATAGTCCATTCTATCTTGGAAAGTGAGCCAGTTATCTATGTTGGCTCTAACGCTTTCTTCGTCATATTCATAACTTACTAAGAATTTGACGAGAGATTCTACTCTTGGATCATATAATTTCATTACTATCTCCTTAAGTTTTAATACTAAATTACCAAAATCCAATTATAAATATAGTGTCATTTTAGAACAAAATTAAACACTAATTAAATGTAAATATATAAATCATTTACATTCCTAGTATAGCACGGTTAACATAAAAAGTCAAGACTTTTTTAAAAAAATAAAAAAAATGACGAACAAAACAAGTTTTTGTATTTTTGTTGACTTTTAAAAATAATATTTATATAATAAATAAGATTTATAATAGAATGAACAAAAGTAATTAATAAAAGTGCTAAGAAGAAAAGAGGGTAAAAGTTTGGAGTTAAAAGGCGAAGTAGTAGACTTTATTTATAAGAACGAATCAAATAGTTACACAATAGCAACTCTTGAAACAGAGGAAGAAATTTTAACTATTGTAGGATATTTACCATTTATAAATGTAGGAGATACGATAAATATAGTCGGAGATTTTGTTGAACACAAAGATTATGGTTTGCAATTTAAAATCGAAACTTTTGAGAAAATAATGCCAGAAACACCAGAAGCATTAGAAAAATATTTAGCATCAGGAAATATAAAAGGAATAGGTGAAACAACTGCTAAAAGAATTGTTGATACTTTTGGAGAAGATTCAATAAATGTATTGAGATTTGAATATCATAAATTGGAACAAATAAGGGGAATTTCAAAAAGAAAAGCTAAAGAAATTTCAGAAAGTTTTGTAGAAAATTGGGAAGTATGGCAAATAGTTGGATTTTTAGAAAGATTTGGAATTGGTGCGGAACATGCAAAAAAAGTTTATGATAAATATGGTGTAAAAGCGATAGAAGAAATAGAAGCTAACCCATATTCTCTAATTGAAATATCTAGGGGTGTAGATTTTAAACAAATAGATCAGATGGCACTGGAATTAGGAATTGAATATAACAACGAAAAAAGAATAAAAAGTGGTATAAAATACGGATTAATTTTAGCCACATATAATGGAAATTGTTGTGTGATAAAAGAAAATTTAGTTGATTTTGTTGTTAATTTATTAGATGTGTCAAGAGAAGATATTGAAGATAATATAATAACATTAAAAGTTGAAGAAGAAATTGTGGTAGATAAACGTGAAGAAGAATGGGTTTATTTAACAAACTTCTATTTAACTGAAAAAAATATAGCAAGAAGAATATTAATGCTAGATAAAGAAAAAAATAAAAATAAAATTTCAAAAATAGATGCAGAAATTCTTAAAATAGAAGAACAATCAGAGTTATATTTGTCTGAGAAACAAAAAGAAGCTATAAAAGCTGTAAATAATCATAATGTAACGATTATAACAGGCGGACCTGGTACAGGAAAAACAACTATAATTAAGACAATAATAGAACTATATAATAAACAAAAGAATAAGACTGTGCTTTGTGCACCAACAGGAAGAGCTGCAAAAAAGATGACAGAAACGACAGGATATGAAGCATCGACTTTACATAGATTATTAGAAATAGGAAAAATAAATGAAGATAGTATGTATTTACCTAGTAAAAAAATAGAATATCAAGGAGCACCAATAGATGCAGATGTAATAGTGGTCGATGAAATGTCTATGGTAGATATGTTTTTAATCAATTACTTATTAGGATGCGTATATAAAGGAACGAAATTAATCTTAGTTGGAGATAGCGATCAATTAGCATCTGTTGGACCAGGTAGTGTTTTGAAAGATTTAATAAATTCTGAAACTATTACTACAATTAAATTAGATAAGATTTTTAGACAAGCAGCTAAGAGTAAAATTGTAATGAATGCTCATAGAGTTAATAAGGGAGAGTCATTTTTGACAAAAGAAGAAATGAGCAACGAAATGAAGGATGACTTTTTTTATATAAAAGAATATAGTCAAGAAAAATCATTAGAAGAGGTTATTTCTTTATGTACAGGAAGGTTAAAAACATATGGAGATTATGATTTCTTTAAAAATATACAAGTAATAACACCAACAAAAAAAGGAATGCTTGGAACTAGAGAATTAAATATAAAATTACAAAATGACTTAAATCCTGCAGATGCATTTAAAGAGGAGAAGAAAAGAGGAAAGGTGATTTTTAGAGTTGGTGACCGTGTTATGCAAATAAAAAATAACTATGACATTTATTGGGAAAAAGAAATAGAAGGAAATGAATTTGATAGCGAATTTTTTGACGGTGAAGAAAAAGAAATTGGAAGCGGAGTTTTTAATGGAGAAATAGGCACAATTGAGAATATAGATGTAAAAGAAAAAACAATTCAAGTTAGGTTTGATGATGGAAAAGTATCATGGTATGAGCCTTCTGAACTAGAACAATTAGAACATAGTTATGCAATTACAATTCATAAAGCTCAAGGAAGTGAATTTGATGTTGTAGTAATGGTAGTTCCACCATCTTCTCCAATGCTACTAACAAGAAATTTGTTATATACAGGAATAACGAGAGCTAAAAAACTACTTGTTATTATAGGAAGTGATAAAGTAATTGGATATATGATAAAAAATATAGACAGTAAAAAGAGAAACACAGGA
>CANQPF010000060.1 GCA_947625665.1 uncultured Clostridia bacterium
CAGGAAGAAAAGTATTAAAAGCAAGAAGAGCAAAAGGAAGAAAAAAACTAAGTGCATAAATAACACAAAAAGTTTTTCAGCACATACAGTTTATGCAATCCTTTAAAGAAAGGGGAAAAGAAGTAAGCTAGTAAAATGAAAAACACAAAAACACTAAAAAAAAATTATGAATTCAAAAACGTATTAACAAGAGGAAAATACTATGCAGGAAAAAAAATAGAAGCCTTCATAAAAGAAGAAGGCAACAAAAAACAAAATAAAATAGGCTTAGCAATCGGAGTAAAAAGAGGAAAAGCATACGCAAGAAATCGATTAAAACGATTGTTAAGAGAAAACTATTATAAACAAGAATCAAAAATAAAAACAGGAAAAAGCATAGTATTTTTACCAAAAAAAAATGAAGATATAACACAAATAAACTATAAAGAAATAAAAGAAGACATGGAAAATATCTTCAAACAAGCAAAAATATTAAAAGAAGAAGAATAAGGAAAATGAAAAAAATATTAATATCAATCATAAAATGGTATCAAAAACACATATCCTTATGGCTTACAACAAAAAATATTAATTGCAAATACCACCCAACATGCTCTGAGTATACAAAACAAGCAATAGAAAAATACGGAGCAGGTAAAGGAACAATCTTAGGAATAAAAAGAATCTTAAGATGTAATCCGTTTTCAAAAGGGGGATATGACCCTTTAAAATAAATAAAAAGGCTTCATAAAAAGAATATAGAAGTCAGACAATAAGGAAGTAATTCCCAAGTAATAAAAACAAAGGAGAATAAAAAGGTGTTAAATTTTTTTGCAGCGATATTTGGATACGTATTAAACCTTATTTACGCAATAGTAGGTAATTATGGACTAGCAATAATATTGTTTACAATACTAATAAAACTAGTCATGTTGCCAATATCAATAAAACAGCAAAGAACAATGAAGAAAAATGCAGAAGTGCAAGAAGAAATGAAAGTAATACAGGTAAAATACAAAAACAACGAACAATTAATGAATCAAGAAGTAATGAAACTTTACAAAGAGAAAAAAATAAGTCCATTTGGAGGATGTTTAACAACAATATTACAATTTATATTAATATTATCAGTATTTTACATGGTAAGATCACCATTAACATATATGGAGAAAATACCTACAGAGTCTATAAACAACTATATAGGACAATTATCTGAGGAACAACAAGTAAATGCAAGAGCATATCCAGAAATAGACTTAATAAGAAATAGTGAAAAATTAGTAGAAAAAAATCCAGAAGACGAAAACGTAAAGAAAATAGCAGAACTAAAACAAAAAATGAACTTCTTAGGATTAGACTTAAGTAAAATACCACAACAAAACATGACAGACTACACAGTATATATAATTCCAGTATTGTACATATTATCAACATTTGTATCAATGAAACTAACAATAAAAATGCAAGAAGATTTACAAAGCAAAAAAGATGACAAAAAACAAGTTATTGATATAACAGATAAAAAAGATAGTAAAAATAGCGAAGAAGAAAAGAAAGAAAATGAAGAAGAAGACCCATTAGAAGCAATGATGAGAACAAACAAAATGATGTCATGGATGATGCCGATATTATCAGTATCGATAGCACTTGTAGCACCATTAGGACTAGCATTATATTGGTTAACAAGTAACATCTCAATGATAATAGAAAGATTAATAATAAATAAAGTCATGGAGATAGAGGAGGAAAAATAAAAATGGGAAAAGTAATAATTGCTGAAGGAAAAACAACAAACGAAGCCATAAACAATGGATTAAAAGAATTAAATACAACCAAAGAAAATGTGACAATAAAAGTTCTAGAAGAAGAAAAGAAGATGTTTTTCAGCATATTAACTCCTAGAGTAGTACGAGTAGAAATGACTTTAAAAGACGAAAAAAAGAAAAAAGAAGAACCAATAAAAAGAGAAAAAAGAATAATAAAATTAACTGAAAAAGAACAAAAAATAGCAAAACAAAATGTAGAAGAATTTTTAGAAAAAATAGTAAAAAACTTTGAAGGAGAAACAATATATGAAGTAACAGCATCAGAAAACGGACTAAACGTAGACATGATGAACAAAAACTTAGGATTTCTAATAGGGTATAGGGGAGACACATTATACGCATTTCAAGATATTCTATCATCTATAGCAGGAAAAGGCTGTAATAACAGAGTAAGAGTAATTTTAGACATAGAAAAATATAAAGAAAAAAGAGAAAAAACATTAGAAGAGCTAGCTGATAGAATGGCAAGAACAGTAATAAAAACAAGAAAACCAGTAAAATTAGAACCAATGAAACCATATGAAAGAAAAATAATACACTCAAGACTACAAGACAACAACAAAGTAGAAACAAAAAGCGAAGGTGAAGAACCACACAGAAGGCTAGTAATATCACTAAAAAAATAAAATAATAAAATGAATCGGAGGTCAAAGATCGGATTTATATTAAATGCAATATAAAGGATCTTTGACCTTTTAAAATGAAAAAAGAAAGGAGAATAAAAATGAGCACGATTGCATCAATATCTACGGCACCACGGAATAGGTGGAATCGGAATAATAAGAATGAGTGGTGAAAAAAGCTTTGAAATATTAAGTAAAATATTCGAACCTAAAAACAAAACAGACAAAATAAAAGGATACACAATAAAATATGGACACATAAAAGAAGATAATGAAATAATAGATGAAGTACTAGTATCATACTTCGTAGCACCAAAAAGCTATACAGCAGAAAATATGTGTGAAATAAACTCACATGGGGGAGTAGTAGTAGTAAGAAAAATATTAGAATTATGCCTAAAAAATGGAGCAGAATTAGCAAAACCCGGAGAATTCACACAAAGAGCATTCCTAAATGGAAGAATAGACTTACTACAAGCTGAATCAGTCATAGACATAATAGACGCAAAATCAGAAAAAGAAGCAAAAGCAGGAGTAAAACAACTAGAAGGCCTATTATCAAAAGAAATAAAAGAAATAAAACAAGAAATAATGGATGTCATGGTAAACTTAGAAGTAACAATAGATTACCCAGAATATGACGTAGAAGAAGTAACAAAAGAAGAACTATCAACTATGCTGGAAAAAGTGGAAAAGAAGCTAAAAATACTAGAAAAAAGCTTTGATGACGGAAAGCTAATAAAGGAAGGAATAAAAACAGCAATAATAGGAAAACCAAACGCAGGAAAATCATCACTATTAAACGCAATATTAAAAGAAAACAGAGCAATAGTAACCGAATATGAAGGGACAACAAGAGACACAATAGAAGAATTTATAACGATCGACGGAATACCGCTAAAACTTATAGACACAGCAGGAATAAGAAACGCAAAAGACGAAGTAGAAAAAATAGGAATAGAAAAAACAAGGCAAATAGCACAAAGTGCAGACTTAATAATAGCAATATTTGACGCAAACAGAGAATTAACAGCTGAAGATAAAGAAATTTTAGAAATAATAAAAGACAAAAAAGCAATAGTAATATTAAATAAAAGCGACTTAAAGCAAATAACAACACCAGAAAATAAAGAATTCAAAAACTTCAAAGATCAAATAATAAAAATATCAGCATTAAATGGGGAAGGGATAGACCAAGTAAAAGAAAAAATAACAAATTTATTTAAAATAAAAGAAATAGAACTAGACAACGAAATAGTAGTAACAAACTTAAGGCACAAAAACCTTATAACAAAAGCAAAAGAAAGTGTACAAGAAGCAAAAAACACACTAGAAGCAAATATGCCAATAGACATAGTATCAATAAATATAAAAGATATATTAGAAAACTTAAACACAATAACAGGAGAAGAAGTATCAGAAGAAATAATAAATGAAATATTTGCAAAATTCTGTCTAGGAAAATAAAAATTCATAAAAGACTTAACTAATAAGTAACAAAAAAGAATAAAAAAATGTTTAATAAAAAACGATGTATAGTCAGTAGGACCATACATATAAAAAAACGCGCGAGAATCAAAAATAAGAAAAATTAAACACAAACCCAACAAATTACCAATCGAAAACAATAAAAACAGAATAAAACGAATCTCGAAAGACAAAAAAATAAAAACAACGCAAATAAGTAAACATAAAACATAAATTATGTTCTTTTTACTGTTCTGTAAATAAAAAACCTCAGAATAAATTGTTCTACACCGAAAAAAACAATTGCAGTACAATTGCAGTACAAAACAAAAAAAAGAAAAAAGAGAACAAAAAAATTAACTTATAGATTTACAAGTACAAAATACAAGCACAAAAAAACAAGACAGAAAAAAGCACAAAAATAAGGAGGAATAAAAATGAGCTATCAAGCAGGAGATTATGATGTAGCAGTAGTAGGAGCAGGTCACGCAGGATGTGAAGCAGCACTAGCAGCAGCAAGACTAGGAATGAAAACACTAATATTCTCAATAAGTCTAGAAGCAATAGCAAACATGCCATGTAATCCACACATAGGAGGAAGCTCTAAAGGACATCTAGTAAGAGAAATAGATGCTCTAGGAGGGGAAATGGGAAAAAACATAGACAAAACAATGATACAAATAAAAATGTTAAACACATCAAAAGGACCAGCAGTACACTCATTAAGAGCACAAGCAGATCGAAAAAAATATCATATAGAAATGAAACACACACTAGAAAAACAAGAAAATTTAGAAGTAAAACAAGGAGAAATAGTAGACATTAAAGTAAAAGACGGAAAAGTATACGCAGTAGAAACAGACGTAGGAGCAATTTATAATGTAAAAGCAGTAATACTAGCAACAGGAACATATCTAAAAGGAAAAATATATATAGGAGAATACTCAAAAGAAAGTGGACCAGATGGCGTAGCAGCAGCAAATAAACTATCAGATTCCATGAAAAACTTAGGAATAGACCTAGTAAGATTCAAAACAGGAACACCAGCAAGAATAAACAGAAGAAGCATAGACTTCAGCAAAATGGAAGTACAAAAAGGAGACAAAAACATCGAAGCATTTTCATTTGATGATGAACTAAAAGACTTTGAGCAAGTAGACTGCTACTTAACATACACAAACGAAGAAACACATAAAGTAATAAGAGCAAACTTAGACAGATCACCATTATATTCAGGAAAAATATTTGGAACAGGCCCAAGATACTGTCCATCAATAGAAGACAAAGTAGTAAGATTTAGTGATAAGCCAAGACATCAAGCCTTCGTAGAACCAGTAGGAATAGACACAGAAGAAATGTATATACAAGGAATGAGTTCATCATTACCAGAAGAAGTTCAAATTGCCTTATATCACACAATACCAGGCCTAGAAAAAGCAGAATTTACACGCCCAGCTTATGCAATAGAATATGACTGTATAAACCCACAAAACTTAAAATTAACACTAGAATACAAAGACATAGAAGGATTATTTTTAGCAGGACAAATAAACGGAACATCAGGATATGAAGAAGCAGCAGGCCAAGGACTAATAGCAGGAATAAATGCAGCACAAAAAATAAAAGGAAAAGAACCAGTAATTCTAGATAGAACACAAGGATATATAGGAGTATTAATAGATGATATAGCAACAAAAGGAACAAACGAGCCATATAGAATGATGACATCTAGAGCAGAATACAGATTATTACTAAGGCAAGACAATGCAGACCTAAGACTAACAGAAATAGGGCATAAAGTAGGTCTTATATCAGAGGAAAGATATCAAAGATTTTTAACCAAAAAAGAAAATATAGAAAAAGAAATAGAAAGACTAAAAACAACAGTAGTAAAACCAACAGAAAAAGTAAATAAACTATTAGAAAGCAAAGGAACATCAGTGCTTACAACAGGAAGTAAACTAGCAGAACTATTAAAAAGAACAGAAATAAAATATGAAGATTTAGCAGTAATAGATACAGAAAGACCAGAATTAACAAAACAAGAAAAACAAGAAGTAGAAATACAAATAAAATACGAAGGATATATAAAAATGCAAGAAGCACAAGTAGAAAAATTTGAAAAACTAGAAAAGAAATTGTTGCCCGAAGAAATGGACTATGAGAACATCAAAGGACTAAGTCTAGAAGCAAGACAGAAACTAGCAAAATTCAAACCAAGATCAATAGGACAAGCATCAAGAATATCAGGGGTATCACCAGCAGACATATCAGTATTATTAATAACATTACAAGCAAATCATGAAAAAAAATAAATATTTCTTCAAATAAAAAAGAAAGGAAGAATTTATGGAAAAAAGTGAATTTTCAAAACAAATAGCAGAAAAGATGCAACAAATAAAAATAGATCTAACTCAAAACCAAATAAATCAGTTTTATACATACATGCAACTATTAATAGAATGGAATGAAAAAATGAACTTAACAGCAATAACCGAGCCAAATGAAGTAATACTAAAACACTTTGTAGACTCAGCGACAATAATAAAACACATAAAAGCACGATCAACCAAAGAAAATGACACAACACCAAACTCTGAAAAAACAAAATTAATAGACATAGGTACAGGAGCAGGATTTCCAGGAATACCTATAAAAATAATCAGACCAGATATAGAAATAGTATTATTAGATAGCTTAAACAAAAGGATAACATTTTTAAATGAAGTAATAAAAAAACTACAGCTAGAAAA
Source organism: uncultured Clostridia bacterium (assembly GCA_947625665.1). Lineage (GTDB taxonomy): Bacteria > Bacillota > Clostridia > TANB77 > CAG-508 > CAG-269. The sequence goes on from CANQPF010000060.1 coordinate 6,649, forward strand.
AATAACAGCAATACATGCGAGAGCAGAAGAAGCAGGAAAAAACAAGAAATATAGAGAACAGTTCGACATAGTTACATCAAGAGCAGTAGCTAATATGTCAACGCTTTCAGAATATACAATCCCACTAATAAAAGTAGGAGGAAAAGGAATATATATGAAAGGTTCAGAAATAGAAGAAGAGTTAGAAAAAAGTAAAAAAGCAATACAAGTTCTTGGAGGAAAAATAGAAAAAGTTGAAAGTTTTAATTTACCATCAACAAATATAAAAAGAAACAATGTAATTATCCACAAAAAAAGCACAACAAGTGGAAAATACCCAAGAAAACCAGGACTAGCAAAAAAAGAACCAATTCAGTAAAAAATATAATTATCTATTTTTTTATCAATAAAAAGAAAAATCTGTTAAATTCATTGACAGATTTCTTTTATTTTTATATTATATAAGAAACAAAAAAATAAAACACACAAATAAAACACATAGATAAATATTAACTAAAGAAATGGAGGCAAAAAACGTGGGAAAAGTAATATCAGTAGCAAACCAAAAAGGAGGAGTAGGGAAGACAACAACAACTGTCAACCTAGCAACAATACTAGCAAAAAGAGGGAAAAAGACACTACTAATAGACGCAGATCCACAAGGAAATGCAACAAGTGGACTAGGAGTAGCAAAAGAAGTATTTTTATCACTATATAACATATTAATAGACGACACAAAAATAGAAGAAACACTACAAAAAACACCAATAAAAAACCTAACAGTATGTCCATCAAATATGGACTTAGCAGG
>CANQPF010000061.1 GCA_947625665.1 uncultured Clostridia bacterium
AAATAAATTTAACAACAGCCTCCATAGCATCAATATTATGTGACATATTTGGAACTTCTATATATGAAATAGCTCCACCTGGTGACATTGATTGGAATTCACTTTCAAATTTTAACTTATCAAAGGCATCTATTTTTTCTCTAACATCTACATGGTATGAATTTGTATAATATCCTTTATCTGTTATATCTTTGATTACTCCAAATTTTTCTTTGTCAATTCTAGCAAACCTATAACATAAACTTTCTGCAGGTGTTCCATATAAGGCAAACCCTAATCCTGTTTGTTCCTTCCAATCCTTTACAGCTTTTTGTAAACGTTTCATTACTTTTACTGCAAAATCATGACCTTCTTTTGTCGTATGTGATTTTCCTGTCATGAGTTTTGTAGTCTCATATACTCCTATGTATCCTAATGAAATTGATGAATACCCATCTTTTAATAATTTATCTATAGTTTCCCCTTTTTCTAATCTAGCTATTGCTCCATATCTCCAATGAACTGGACTTGTATCAGATTTTGTTCCTAATAAAGAATAATGCCTACACATTAAAGCTTCATAACAAATCTCCAATCTTTCGTCAAATGTCTTCCAGAATTTTTCTTCATCTCCATCTGCGACAATTGCAATTTGTGGTAAGTTAATACTCACAACTCCTTGATTAAATCTTCCTTCAAATTTATAATTTCCATTTTCATCTTTCCATGGAGCCAAGAAACTTCTGCATCCCATTGGACTAAATACATTTCCTTCATAATTTTCACGCATTTTTTTAGCTGAAATATAATCAGGATACATTCTTTTTGATGAACATTTTACAGCTAATTTTGTTAAATAATCATATTTACCACCTTTTAAACAGTTATGCTCATCTAATACATATACTAATTTTGGAAATGCTGGTGTTATATATACTCCTTTTTCATTTTTTATTCCTTGGTATCTTTGTTTTAATATTTCTTCTATAATCATTGCATTTTCTTCAATATATGGATCATTTTCCTCAAGATTTAAGAATAATGTAACAAAAGGCGATTGTCCATTTGTTGTCATTAAAGTATTAATTTGATACTGAATTGTTTGAACTCCTGCTGATAACTCTTTTTTTAGCCTATCCATAACTAGACTATCTATTATTTTCTGTGGTATCTTACCTTTGTATTTACTTTGTATTTCTTCTTTAAATTTATCTTTGCTCTTTCTAAGATATTTTCCTAAGTGTTTTAAATCAACTGATTGTCCTCCGTACTGGTTACTTGCAACTGATGCAATTATTTGAGTTGCTACTGTGCATGCAACTTGGAAACTTTTTGGGCTTTCTATCATTTTTCCGTTCATAACTGTTCCATTATCTAACATATCTTGTATATTTATTAAGCAACAGTTAAATATAGGTTGAACGAAATAATCCATATCATGAAAATGTAAAATGCCGTCTTCATGAGCTTTACTTATTTTTTCTGGTAATAATATTCTTCTTGTTAAATCTCGTGAAACTTCTCCTGCTATATAATCTCTCTGTGTTGAGGCAAGCATTGTATTTTTATTTGAATTTTCTTCTGCTAACTCTTTATTTTCATTTCTTATTAATCCTAAAATTGATTCATCTGTTGTATTTTGTTTTCTTACTAGAGCTCTTGTATAACGATATACTATATATCTTTTTGCTAATTCGTATTTTTGAACTTCCATTATCTTCTGTTCAATAATATCTTGAATATCTTCTACTAGTATTCTTTTTTTGCCTAAATCTTCGATGTAATCTGTAATTCTTTTAATTTCTTCTTTACTTGCTCTTTGTTTTGGTCTAACTTCTTTGTTTGCTTTTTTTATAGCTGTAATAATCTTATCTCTGTTATAGTCTACAGCTCTTCCGTCTCTCTTAATTACCTTCATCTTACATTTTCCTCCCTCAAGTTTGATAGGTTTATTATATAGTAAGATTTTAATTTTTCTGTTGCAAAAACAACAAATTATTTTTTCAATTTTTGTTTACTTTTTTTATATCGTATTTTAGTACAATAGGTCATTATGTTACAAAAATATTACAAAAATTACATTTGTATTACGAGTTTTGAAAGTAATTATGTTTCTCTTTTATTCCTTTTTTTACTTAATTTGTTGCAATCGCAACTTTTTTGATATATAATACTTATAAATTTTTGAGAGGATGTTGAATATGAGCTATAATTTTGATATAGGTGCTTTTATAGAAAACTTCAGAAATTCTTGTTCTAGAACTTATGAAAAAACGTTTTCTAAAAATGAAGTAGTTACTTCTTATATTAGAAAACGTCAACAAGTATGTATTTTATTAGAAGGTTCTGCCGACCTTGTCAGATATGACAGAAATGGAAATAGAATAATTATCGATCATTTTTCAAAAAATGATATTTTTGGTGAAGTTTTTTATAACATAACTACTAATAATGAATTATTCGTAGAAGCAAAACAAAAGTCAACTGTTTTATTTTATTCCTATGATAATATTGCATCAAATTGTAAAAATAATTGCGATTTCCATCCTACTTTATCAAAATATTTTAATGAATTAATATTATATAAAATTACAGATTTAAATATGAGAATAGAGCTACTATCAAAGCGCTCTATTCGTGAAAAATTATTAAGTTATTTTAATCTTTTATCTACTAAAAAATTTAGTAAATCATTTACAATTCCTTTTTCTTTAACTGATTTAGCCGACTATTTAAGTGTAGATAGAAGTGCTATGATGCGTGAATTAAAACTTCTTAAAGAAGAAGGCTTTATTACAAAAACTGGTAATCAAATTACTTTATTACAACATTAATATTCACGTGGTTTAAGTTCGAAATATATTGGTTTTTCTTCAACTATTCTAGTACTTTTACCATGTCCTGGATATACTATTGTATTATCGGGTAATACCATTAGTTTTTTTACAATGGAATTCATAATATCCTTCATACTTGCTGTTGGAATATCTGTCCTTCCCCAAGTACCTCTAAAAATTGTATCTCCTGAGAATAAGCATTTCTCTTTTTCACAATATAAACAACTTCCACCCTTAGTGTGTCCAGGTGTATGAATAACTTTAAATTCTAGCCCTCCTAAATGAATTATGTCATTATCATCAACTCTAGAATCTGCCTCTAATTCTATCTCTGGTATATCTATATATAAAGATAGATTTATTTTTTTATTATTTAATCCATCTGCATCAAATCTATGAATTAATATTTTTCCACCACATTTTTCCTTCAATTCTTTTACTCCTAATATGTGGTCTCCATGGCAATGTGTTAAATAAATATACTTTAAATTTCCTTTCATAAATCTTATAGTTTCTTCAATTTTATCTACATTCCCTGCAGGATCTATTACCATTACTTCTTTACTTTTTTCCTCAAATATAATATAACAATTTGTTGGATCTCCAATCCATGTATCTACTTTTATTCTTTTTAATATCATTTGTCTCTCCTATTTCTTTCTTCTTACTTCAAATACACTATCAATTTTTCTAAGTGCCTTCATTACTTTAGTTAGTTCAGCTAAATTTTCAACCTCTATCGTTATTTCTATTGTTGCAATAGTATCTTTTGTTTTAGTATTAACTCCTAAAAGTCTAGCTTTAACATTTCCAACTTCTTTCAAAATTTCAACTAATAAACCTGCTCTATCACTAGAGAATATTTGAATGTCAACTGTATATGCAATCTCATCTTGTTTATTATACCATGCAACATCTATCATTCTATTTTCTTCATTTAATAAATTTTTTACATTTATACAGTCTTTTCTATGTACAGACACACCTCTACCTTTTGTTATATACCCCACTATTTCATCACCAGGAACTGGATTACAACATCTAGATAATTTCACAAGACAATTGTCAATTCCTTTTACTATTATTCCAGATGAAGAAGGTCTAACTTTATTTTTTTGTTTTAATTCTTCTATTTTTTCTTCTACATTTTCTTCTTCATGCTCTTTTCTATATTCATGCAACATTCTAGAAATAATTTTTACTGATGACATAGCACCAAATCCAACTGCTGCATACATTTCTTCGACATTTTTATATTTATATTTTTCAAGTGCTGGCTTAAGATACTCTTCTTTAAATAAATCAGCATGTGTATATCCAATTCTTTTTATTTCTCTTTCAATTGCTTCTTTTCCTCTTTCAATATTTTCAGCTCTATCAGCTTTCTTAAACCAACTTTTTATTTTATTCTTAGCTGTTGAACTTTTTACAAATTTTAACCAATCTCTACTTGGTCCTTTAGAATTATCAGACGTTATAATCTCTACGATATCACCTGTTTTTAAAGGTGTAATTATAGGCATCATTTTACTATTAATTTTACATCCCGTCATTCTATTTCCAACTTCTTGATGAATCGTATATGCAAAATCAATTGATGTTGAATCTCTAGGCAATACAATAATTTTTCCCCTTGGTGTAAACACATAAACCTCATCTTCAAATAATTCCGTTTTTAAAGTTTCCAAAAATTCTTGAGGATCTTGCATATCCTTTTGCCACTCTAAGGTTTCTCTTAACCATGCAAGCTTGTCCTCTTCAACCTTAACTGCTTGCTTTTTTCCAAAATAGCTTGCTTCTTTATACGCCCAATGTGCAGCAATACCGAATTCGGCAATTTTATGCATTTCTACTGTACGTATCTGTACTTCGAAAGGTGTACCATTTTCACCTAATAATGTTGTATGTATTGATTGGTACATATTAGGTTTTGGTACAGCTATATAATCTTTAAATCTTCCAGGCATAGGAGTATACATTTCATGTACAACACCTAATGCTGAATAGCATTCTTTTACTGTTTTTACTATAATTCTTAAAGCAAATAAATCATAAATTTGATCTAAAGTTTTATCATCTCTTTTCATTTTTCTATAAATACTATATAAATGTTTAGCCCTTCCCGTGACTTCTGCATCAATTCTTTGATGTTTTAACTCAGTTCTGATATCTTTCATTATTTTTTCTATAAATTTTAGACGTTCGTCTCTTTTTTTATTAATTCCTTCTACTAAATCATGATATTCTTCAGGATATAAATATTTAAATGATAAATCTTCTAATTCCCACTTTAATGAATATAATCCTAATCTATTAGCAAGTGGTGCATATACTTCCATTGTTTCTCTTGCATTTGAGATTTGTACATCTCTTTTTAGATTTTTCAATGTTCTCATATCATGAAGCCTATCTGCCAATTTTATAATAATTACTCTTATATCTTTACCCATTGCAAGAAACATTTTCCTATATTCTTCAACTTGCTGTTCTTCAACAGATGCAAATTGAAGATTTCCTAATTTTGCAATCCCTTCAACCATTTCTTCTAGTTCTATTCCAAACTCTTTTTTTATATCTTCATTTGTCACATCTGTATATTCAACAACACTATGTAATAGAGCAGCACATATTGATTGTTCGTCTAAACCTATATCTGCTAAAATATATGCAACATTAAGAGGCTCGGCAATATAAAATTCTCCTGTTTCTTTTTTCTTATCTCCAAGCTTTGTTTTTGTATAATTATAAACTTTCATTATTATTCTCGTGTCTACTCTTTTACTTTTTTGTTTTTTTTTCGAAATTATTTCTTGTATTGTCACTTGCTTAGTTTGATTATTCATCTGTAATTACTACCTCCTGTTAAAATAATAATGCTCCCTAATTTTTTAAACCTTTCATAATATCTTTTATGTTGATTTGTAAACTATCCATACCATTAAATGAATTAATTTCTAATGCTCCAACTAAATCTATTTTATCTCCAATTACATATTCATCTGCTAAATATCCCATATTAAATCCAATAGCATCAACTATTGTATTATTACTTTTCAAACTGATTTTTAAATGTTTTCCTTCTGACAGAGTTCTAATAGAATTAACTCTTAAATTTTTAAATAGAAATATTGGAGTTTTATTTGCTTCACCAAAAGGTTCTAATTGTTTTAAACTTTCTACCATATTTTTATTAACCTCTGATAATTCAATTTTTGCATCTATTAAAATTACTGGTAGTATTTCTTCTATATGTTCTTTTTGTGCTATTTTTTCAAAATCTTCACAAAATTTATTTATATTATCTTTCTTTAATGTAATACCTACTGCCATAGAATGTCCACCAAATTTTTCTATTTCTTTTTGACAGTTTTGTAAAGCATTATATAAATCAAAACCTGGTATACTCCTTCCTGAACCTTTTGCTATATCTCCTTCACAACATAATAAAATACTAGGTTTAAAGTACATCTCTGTTATTTTGGATGAAACAATTCCTATTACTCCGTGGTGCCATCCTTCTCCTGCAATAACTAAAGTTTTATTATTCATTAATTTTTTTTCTTCTATTTGTTCAACAGCATCTTTGAATATCCCTTTTTCAATTTGTTGTCTTGTCGAATTATAATCATTTAATTGTATTGTTAAATTATTTATCTCACTTATATTTTTTGAAAGAAAAAGTTCCAATGCCTTTTCAGCATGTCCCATTCTTCCGCAAGCATTAATTCTAGGAGCTACTCCAAATGATATAGCAGATGAATCTATTTTTTTATATCCAGATGCTTTTAATATTGATTTCAATCCTAAATTTCTTGTTTGTTCAACAAGTTTTAAACCTAATTTTGCAATAACTCTATTCTCATCTACTAAGGGAACTATATCAGATATTGTTCCAACACACACAATATCCAAGAACTTCAAATATTCTTTTTCTTCAAGTCCCATTTTAGTTCCTAAAGCTTGAATTAATTTAAATACAACACCTACCCCTGCTAATTCTCTAAAAGGATACTTATTATCTTTCCTTTTAGCATCTACAACAGCTATTGCTTTTGGTATTTCTTCTCCTGGTTCATGGTGATCTGTTACAATAGTTTCAATTCCTAATTCAGAAGCATATTCGATTTCTTCTTTACAAGAAATACCACAATCTACAGTTATCATTAAATTATATTTCCTATCAGAAATATTTTTTACTGCATCCTTATTAAGCCCATAACCTTCTTCTAGTCTATTTGGTATGTAATAATCTACATTAATTCCTCTCTCTTCTAAAAAACTTTTTAAAACCGTTATACTAGTAATTCCATCAACATCATAATCTCCATATATAATTATTTTGTCTTTTTCTTTAATAGCTTTAATTATTCTATCGACTGCTTCTTTCATATCTGGCATTAAAAATGGATCATAAAAATCTTTTCTTGTTGGATTAAGAAATTTCTGTATTTGTTTTTCTTGGGTTATTCCTTTGTTAACTAATATTGTAGCCAAAAGTAAATTCATGTTATATTTTTCTTTTAGTTCTTTAATCAATATATCATTTGCTTCATATAACTCCCATTTTTTCTTCATATACCTCTCCCATAATATTATTTTTCATTATTGTATATCATT
>CANQPF010000062.1 GCA_947625665.1 uncultured Clostridia bacterium
CTTTGTTTTGGGTCTATTTTATTTAACTCCAATTCATCTTTTTCTTCCATTTGTGGTAATAAATTTTCTTCTTGTTCATCTTTTCTTGAATATTTATACATTACCATAAATCCTTTAAATTTAAGACTTTGACCATTTGCTTTGAAATCATAATCATTTGCTTTTATATTAACTGATATTGTATCATAAATTGCTGGTGCCATTTGACTTGCCATAAATCTTTCATAAATTAATTTATAAAGTTTATATTGATCATTACTTAAATGTTCTTTTAGCATTGCAGGTGTTAAATCTGCATAAGTTGGTCTTATTGCTTCGTGTGCATCTTGTGCATCTTTCTTTGTTTTGAAATATCTATTTTCATAATATTTCTCACCAAATTCATTTATTATTTGTTCCTTAGCAGCAGCTCTCGCTTCTTCTGAAATTCTTGTTGAGTCCGTTCTCATGTATGTTATTAAACCTATTGTTCCTCTTTCTGGTATTTTTACACCTTCATACAAACTTTGAGCTACTGACATTGTCTTTCTTAGTGTAAAATTAATCTTTTTTGAAGCTTCTTGCTGCATTGTACTTGTTGTAAATGGTGGTGATGGATTCCTTTTCTTTTCACCTTTCTTTACTTCATTTATTACATATTTGGCTTCTTTAATATTTTTTAGAATTTCGTCAACTTCTTCTTGACTATGTATTTCTAACTTTTCACCATTCTTTCCTGCAAGTCTTGCTTCAAAATCTTTTTTTGATTTTATATGTTTTAAGTTTGCATATATATTCCAATATTCTTCTGGAATAAAATTCTTTATTTTTTCTTCTCTGTCTACAATCATTTTTACTGCAACAGATTGAACCCTTCCTGCTGATAATCCTCTTTTTACTTTTTTCCAAAGTACAGGGCTCATTTTATAACCAACTATTCTATCTAATACTCTTCTAGCTTGTTGAGCATCAACTAGGTTTAAATCTATTTCTCGTGGTTCTTTTATTGCTTTTTTTACAGCATTCTTAGTTATTTCATTAAATGTTACTCTTGTTATTTTATCTTTTTCTTTTTCCAAAATTTTGGCTAAATGCCATGCTATTGCTTCCCCTTCACGGTCGGGGTCAGTTGCTATATATATTTTTTTTGCTTTTTTTGCTTCTTTTTTTAACTCTTTTATTAAATCACCTTTTCCCCTTATGTTGATATATTCTGGCTCGAAGTCTTGTTCTATTAAAACCCCCATTTTTGATTTGGGTAAATCTCTTATATGTCCCATTGACGCCATTACTTTAGTACTTCCACCCAAGAATTTTTTTATTGTATTAGCCTTTGCTGGTGATTCCACTATAACTAGTTTGTCAGCCATTATTACTATCATTCCTCTCTTGTAGACAGTTTAATTTAAATACCTACTTACAGTATTCTAGACTAATTCTTTGCAATTTGCAAGCGTTTTGTTAAAATTTCTTTTATGACATCTTGCATAGCTATTGGTGTCACTTTATTTTCTTTTAAAATATTTAATATCTTTTTAATTGCATTTTCATCATTTGTTAAACCTTCTAGTTGATTTTTTTCTATTTTTACATCATTTGTATAATATTCTGTTTTTACTACTTCTAAACCATATTTTAACTCTCCATTTTTTTGACTATTATTGTTTTCTATCTTATAATACTCTAGTTTAATTGGATGATAAATGCCTTCCTTTCTTAATATTTCATTTTCAATAAACATTCCTCCAAAAAACTTTTTCAAAACCTTTTCCTCCTTCTTTTGTTTTATTAAATATAACACTGTCGTTTTGTGTTTGCAAGTATTTTTCATCGCAGAAAACTCTTTATTCATGCATGTTTCGACATTTTAGATGTCGAATTATAGAAACAAAAATTGCCAAAAATTTTGTATTCATCCTAACATGTTTGTTAAAAAAAGAGATAGCTAATTTGAACTTAGCTATCTTCCTCTTATACAACAATAATATTAAAAAAATAATTTTGTCCTATGCCTCTTTAAGTTTTTTTGAACTATCCTCTTTTTTTGCTTTTACTTTTTCTTCTATTAAATTTTCATAATACTCATATTTCTTTTTTATAGCTTGTTTTCTTAAATGCACATATAACTCTGTCTTCGTTGCTTCTGTATATGGATTAACATATAAAATACCTATTAGTCCTAGTGTTATTAATGATAGAAAATCCCATAATAAGAAGGATACGTCTAACACAAATGACTTCCATTTATTTCCTTTCATCATTTGTTTTGATAATTCGAAAACTTCTTTGCTCTTCATATGTGGATTTTCTGCTATTATATATGGTACCATTTGATATTGATACGTTTTAATAAATCCACCTATAATAGTAAAATACCATAAAAAAATATATACATTTTTTAGTAGCATTATTTTTGCCACTTTAAACCATTGATCTCTTTTAAATATTGATCCTATTATTCCAATTTTTGTTTTAGTACTTCTTCTAACTTTTAAAAAGAATCTTTTTTCTCCTACTATTAATGGGTCTGATACAAATACTATAAATAGGAATGCTGTAACTCCTGTAGCAAACAATGTTATAGACTCTAACTTATTATTTTCAATAAATAATTTTACGCCATCAACAATTTTATATATATACTTTTCCGTTTTTATTGTACTGTTTATGGTAGCATTTACTGTATTTTCTAATGTATCTATAAAATGTTCTAATCCCTGTCCAATATGTTTTTCTGAATTTATTCGTATTGAAAATATTTGAGTTCTATCTCCATCTTGTACGTCTTCAACATCTTCGGCTATATTTGCTGATTCAAAATTTCTTTCAAATCCTACTGTTGATATTCCATATTCTCCTGTACATATAGCTATAATAAAACACACTATAACAACAGTCCAATAATTTCTTTTTATTACCTTTTTAGCTTTCTCCTTTAATTCTCTTCTTTTCCACATTAATATCCGTCTCCCTCGATTTTATTAATAAAATCTTACTAGGTACATTATAAAACAATTTTATATGTTTTACAACCCCTAATATAAAACAAATATTAGAACAAAGTATTACATATTTTCAATTATTTTCAAGTTTTATTTGCATAAAAAAAAACGTGTATACACTTCATAATGTGCATACACTTTTTATTATTTTATTTTGCTTCTTTGGCTATAAATTTATGTGTATATGCTGCTAATGCTGCTCCTACAAATGGTGCTACTATAAATACCCATACTTGTTTTAAAGCTTCTCCTCCAACAAAGATTGCTGGTGCTAAACTTCTTGCTGGGTTTACAGATGTTCCTGTTAATTTAATTCCCATTATATGTACAAAAGCTAATGTTAAACCAATTACAATTCCAGAAACTGAAGACATTTTTGAATCTGATGTTACTCCTAAAATTGTAAATACAAATACAAATGTTAATATAATTTCTACTAAAAGTGCTCCATATACAGATATTCCAACACTTGATTGTACTCCGTAACCATTTTGTCCTAAATTACTTACATCTAATCCTGCTTGTTGCATTATTACATAAAGTAATACTATTCCTGTAAGTGCTCCTAAGATCTGTGATAGTACATAAAATGCAAATTCTTTAGCTGACATTTTTCCCTTTATCAACATAGCTAAAGATACTGCAGGGTTTACATGACATCCTGATATTGGTCCTATTACATAAGCCATTGCTATTATTGAAAGTCCAAAAGCCATTGCAATTCCTAATGTGTTTAATGATTCACCTGAAATTGCTGCACTTCCGCATCCAAATAGCACTAACACAGCTGTTCCAATAAATTCACATAGATACTTTTTCATATCATCCCTCCTATTTCAATATTTTGTGGTATATTACATTTGCTATTTTACATATTGTAATTATATTCTAACTACAATATACTGTCAATGAAAAGTTTTCAAAAATTGTTTTTATCGTCCAATTTTTTTATCTTGACTTTTGCAAACATTAGTTTTATAATTGTAGTGATAATTATTGGAAAGGACTTTTGTTTTATGGAAAAACAAATCTTACATGTTGATGTAAACAATGCCTTTTTAAGTTGGACAGCTGTAGAAATGCTAAAAAAAGGTAATAATATCGATATTAGAGATATTCCAGCGATAATAGGTGGAGATGAAACCAAAAGATCTGGAATTGTTCTTGCTAAAAGTATGAAGGCTAAAGAATGTGGCATTCGTACTGGTGAGCCTATTTATCATGCTAAAATAAAGTGTCCATCTATAAGAATTTTTACTAGTAATTATAAAATTTATAGACAATATTCTGATTCTTTATATAAATTATTATCAAATTATACAGATAAAATTGAAAGATATAGTATTGATGAGTGTTTTTTAGATATGACAAATTATTTATGTGGCAGAAATTTAATTGATGTAGCAAAAGAAATTAGTGTCAGAATAAAAAAAGAACTAAAATTCACAGTCAATATAGGAGTCGCTCATAATAAACTTTTAGCTAAAATGGCTTCAGATTTTCAAAAACCTGATAAGGTTCATATTTTATATGAAGAAGACATAATTTCAAAAATGTGGCCTTTACCTGTTTCTGAACTTTTTATGCTTGGCAGAAAAACCGTTCCAAAATTATATAATATGAGAATTAAAACTATTGGAGATTTAGCAAAAAGTGATAAATTTATGCTTATTAAAAAATTTGGAAAACATGGATTGAAAATGTGGGAATATGCTAATGGAATTGATGATTCTGAAGTTATCTATCAACCAGAAAAGCCTAAAAGCGTTAGCAATGAGGCAACTTTGCCAATTAATGTTATAAAAACAGAAAAACTTGAAGAAATTCTACTCACTCTTTCAGAACAAGTTACCTTTCGTTTGAGAAAACATAAAATGGTCGGAGAAGTAGTTGCTGTTCAACTACGTACAGATGAATTTAAGGATACCATACATCAAAGAAAACTTGGTTTTACAACAGATAATACATCTCAAGTATATGAAATTGCAAAAAGCTTACTTCATGAATTCTATAAAGATGGCACCCCAATAAGACTAGTAGGACTTAGAGTTGGAAATTTAACTGAAAAAGACCAAGAACAATTATCGTTCTTTACTTCTGAAAAGAATAATAAACAAAAAGAACTTGACAAAACTTTAGATAATATAAAAAATAAATATGGTTATCAATCTATTACTAGAGCTAGTGAAATTAATATAAAGAAAATGATTAAAACAGACAAATTATAGAGCGCCTTAATGACGCTCTATTGTAATTTTCTTTGTTGTGCTTTAAAACATATTTTAGCTAATAATGTGTCTGGTACAATATGCCCAAAATATTTTGCAATTTTAACATCTATTCCTGGTATAATATAAAATTTACCTTTTTCAACTTTCTTTATTGCATATTTTGCAACGTCCATACTATTTGCTTCACGTAAATGAAATTTTACATTAGCAACTTTATTAAAATTAGTTGCTACTGGGCCTGGACATAATATACTTATTTTTACTTTTGAATTTTTTTGTTTTAATTCCTGTCTGATTGCTTCTGAAATTCTTACAATATATGCTTTTGTTGCATAATATGTTGCCATTAAAGGTCCTGGCATAAATCCTGCAATTGATGCGACATTTAAGATCTTCCCAGAATTTCTTTTTACCATATCTTTTAAATATAATTTCATTAAAATATGATATGCAGTTATATTAGTTTTTATCATTGATATTTCTTTATCCAAATCTGTTTCAGAAAAATAACCGCAATCACCAAATCCTGCATTGTTTATTAGTAAGTCAATGTCTTTATGCTGAGTATATAATTTTTTGCAATTTTCAATATCTGTTAAGTCCATTGAAACTATAGTGGATTTTGTTTCTAATTCTTTTTGAGTATCTTTTAAATTATTCTCATCTCTGGCTACTAGTACTAATTCATATCCTTTACTACTTAATACTTTTGCCATATCTTTTCCTATTCCAGAAGATGCTCCTGTTATTAATGCTTTCATACCTCTATTTCCCTTCTACATAATTTTATTTATTAACTATAAAAGTTTATAAAATTCGAATTAATATTCATATAATTATGTAAGTTTCTATTTAATAATATTATTTACCAAATTTGTTTAAAATACTACCCACAGCATGAACAATAGGAGTTGATTCTTTATTTGCTATTTCTTTTCCTAAAGCTTTTCCGCCAACTGTAAGTGCTGCTACTAGTGCACTTAATAAAAACTGTATATTAAAACTCATATTAAACGCTTCTGTTATTTTCATTGCTATTAGTGCACTTATTGCACCACTAAGAACTCCACATATATCTCCGACAACATCTGCACAAATATTAGCTACTTTTGATGCATTTTTTATTAATTTTATTGAGGTTTTTGAACCTTTTACTTTTTTTGTTGCCTTTGCATGAAATTCTTCTTCATTTGCTACTGTTACTGCTACTCCTATAATATCAAAAATTATACCTATTGCTACTACCAAAATTAATATTAATATTGCTGGCACAAGGCTTAAATTTGACACTCCATTTGCTGATATGTATGAAAATAACATTGACAATATAAATGTTGATATAAATACTTGTATAAACCATTTCATATTCGAGTCTTCTTTTTTATTTTCTTTTTTCATTTTCCTTCGTTTGATATATTTATGTATATATACAATAAATATATCCATTTCTCCTTTCTTATTATTAACTTTTAAGACGCATTACTTGAATCTTCATCCAAGAATGCGTCTTTTTCTGTAATTATTTCTGTTTTATGATGGTCAAAGTCTAAGTAAATTTTACGGTTTAGGTCTAGTCGAATTTCTCTGTTTCCCGCTTAGCATTACTGCTAGAACCGTTTCCGTTTAAGGGAAACATCTATCTAAGATAGACACCAGATCGCCACTTAAATCCGTACCTTAATCCCTAGACTTCTATGCCTTAAAAGGCAAACACTCTAGAAGTTTTCCTTAGCATATACTTAAACTTTTACTAGTCTCTTTTGCAAATACAATTTCATAACCTAAAAAACAAATTACTTGGCCTTGCAATATTGTTTCTTTGATAAATTAATCCCAATATATTCACTCAAGACAGGCTACTCTATGTATTTTGTGTCTTGGCACTCAACATAGGTTTTACTTAATAGTTTTTATTAAGCCTCCGCGAAACCAGGGGGTCGTATGTATGCCACTACATAGTACCCTAATCTCTTTACTCCCTGTAAACACACAAAAC
>CANQPF010000063.1 GCA_947625665.1 uncultured Clostridia bacterium
ATAAGATCTGATGTTGTAAATGGAGTTATGAGTTTTGAAGAATTAGAAGCAATGATGTATAAAATAGAAGGAGAAGATTTATATTTAATAGGAACTAGTGAACATTCAATGATTGGTAGATTCAAAGGGCAATTATTGAAAGAAACTGAACTTCCTATTCGTATTACAGGTTATTCTCCATGTTTTAGAAAAGAAGTTGGCTCTCATGGATTAGAAGAAAGAGGTCTATATAGAGTTCACCAATTTGAAAAACAAGAAATGATAGTTCTTTGTGAACCTGAAGAACAAATGGAATGGTACAATAAAATGTGGAAAATGACAGTAGAGTTCTTTAGAAGTTTAGATGTACCTGTTAGAACACTAGAATGTTGTAGTGGTGATTTAGCTGACTTAAAAGTTAAATCTTGTGATGTTGAAGCATGGAGTCCACGTCAAAAAGAATATTTTGAAGTTGGAAGTTGTTCAACTCTAGGTGACGCTCAATCTAGACGTCTAAATATTAGAGCTAAAGGAGAAAAAGGAAATCATCTTGTTGCTACTTTAAATAATACTGTTGTAGCAAGTCCTAGAGGGTTAATCGCAGTTATTGAAAATAATTATCAAGAAGATGGAAGCGTTAAAATTCCAGAAGTCCTTTGGCCATATATGGGAGGAACAAAAGTACTAACTCCAAAAAAAGACTAAATTTATTATAAAACGATGATATGTGTATGTTATTTTAACTACACATATCAAATTTTTTCAATTCATATAAAAAGAAAGGAATAATTATGATAGTAAAAAATCCAAAATTTGAAATATCAGCTGTACGACCAAATCAATATCCAAAAAATAATTTACCTGAAATAGTATTAGTTGGAAAATCAAATGTAGGCAAATCAAGTTTTGTAAATACAATGATTAATAGAAAAAAACTTGCTAGAACTAGTAGTGAACCAGGAAAAACACGTCAACTAAATTTTTACAATATTGATGATACTTTTTATTTTGTTGACTTACCTGGATATGGATATAGTAAAATGTCAAAAAAAGAACAAGCTCAAGTAGGAAAATTTATTGAAGATTATCTATTTAATCGTAAACAAATTACTCTAATAATTTTTCTAGTAGATATTAGACATAAACCATCTGAAAACGACAGATTAATGTATAACTATATAATCAGTTCAAAAATACCTTTTATAATATTAGCTAATAAAGCTGATAAAATAGCTGTCACAAAAGTTGAAGATACTAAAAAAGCTTTACAAAAAGAACTAAATCCCATCGGTGATATACCAACATTTGCATTTTCATCAGAAAGAAAAATATATAAAGACGATGTTTGGAAATTTATTGAACAATATATATGAGATACAAAATTCTTGCATTAATCTAGAACTTTATAAACAATTCAAAAAAGACCTAAGTTTTATCTTAGGTCTTTAGTTTTGCACGCTAATGCTTATCTTTATTATCATTGCATATTAATGGCATTCTTTCTTCTTTGATTTCTTCTTTTGGCAAAAGTACAATATAATTGATACTATTAATAATAATGCTGCTAATACTATAAACACAATAAGTGCTGCCATTGCTTCCATAATTGCTGTACTTGCTAATGCTCCAATTAATATTCCTAATGATGTTGTAAATGCTGCTAGAAAGATTTCTATAATTACTAATAAACAAGTTTTCTTCGTACAAGAACATTTATTTTTTCCTGTATTATCATAACAATATACTTTATTTTCTGTCTCCATA
This sequence comes from uncultured Clostridia bacterium, assembly GCA_947625665.1. Taxonomy (GTDB): domain Bacteria; phylum Bacillota; class Clostridia; order TANB77; family CAG-508; genus CAG-269. The sequence continues at coordinate 1,744 of CANQPF010000063.1, forward strand.
ATATATGCACCTCCTATAGTATTACAGATTAATACTATAATATATATTATGACAAAACTCGACTTTTTGTGACTTCATTAAATAATAAATTTATGTTATCAGTTGATTATAAAAATTTCTATCTTTTATCTATAATTATTCTTTTGCTTTTCTTTCTATTTTAGTTATCATTTTTAATGCTTTAGGTCTTTCAACTACAACAACATGTCCACAGCCTTGACATTTTAATTTGAAATCCACACCTATTCTAGTAATTTCCCATAGTTTACTTCCACAAGGATGAGCCTTTTTTGTTCTTACTATATCTCCTATCTGATATTCCATTAATTTAATTTTCCTCTCTTTGCAATGCTCTTATGCAATAATTCATTTATGCATTCATTGCTATTTCAAATCTTCTTGCAATTCTATCTTTTCCTAAAACTTGCATTATTTCATACATATCTGGTGTGTTTGTTCTTCCTGTAAGTGCAACTCTTAAAACTGTACTAACATCTCCTACATGAGCCTTGTATGCATCAGGATTAGCTTTAAATTCTTTAACTTCTCTAGCATATCCTAAACTTCCTGCAAGATCTTTAATTTTGTCAAACCAAGTTTGTTTATCATCATTATCATCATAATAATTTTCAATATATTTTGTTAGAATTTCATCAATATCTGTTTTCTCATTTATTACTTGATAATTATATTCTTGTTTTGTTCCATAAAATTTATCATCATACATATAATCTATATTTTCTTTTACATCTGACCATTTTGCAATATCTTTTCTTGGTTTTTTATTTCCTCTTTCAATTCCAAAAACTTTTAAAGCATATTCTTTATCAGCAAGCATTTCTCCAAGTTCTTTGTCATATTTCTTAGCCCATTCTAAAGATTTTTGGTAGACTTCTTCAGCTGTATATTTTGATATAACTATTTTTGATACATCTTGTAATTTAACCATATCAAATAAAGCTCCACTAACACTCATTTTATTCAATTTAAAATCAAATTCTTCAATATCAGCATCTTTATTTGCTCTTCTCCAATTTTCAAATGAAGAATTTGCTATATTTAATAAATACTCTCTTACAGCTAACTCTGGAATTCCAACTTCATCATAATATGAAGCAGCTGCTTCAGGGTCTTTTCGTTTACTTAATTTACGTTTGTTTCCATTATCATTTTTCATGATTGGTGCAATATGTGCATATTTAGGTGCTTTAAATCCTATTTCGTAAAATAATTGTAAATGTAATGGAACAGAAGAAAGCCATTCATCAGCTCTTATTACATGTGTTGTTCTCATTAAATGATCATCTACTATATGTGCAAAATGGTATGTAGGAAGTCCATCTGCTTTTATTATTACTATATCTTGATCATTTTCTGGAAATGTTACATTTCCTTTTATAATATCATGATGTTTTATTTTTCTATCTTCTCTACCTGGAGATTTAAAACGAACTATAAATTTTTCTCCTGCTTTTATTTTTTCAGCTGCTTCTTCAACTGATATAGTTCTACACTTTGCCCATACTCCATAATATCCTGGTCTAACTTTTGCATTTTCTTGTTTTGTACGCATCTCTTCTATTTCTTCAGATGTACAAAAACAAGGATATGCTTTACCTTGTGCAATCATATACTTAGCGTATGCTTGATATATATCTTTTCTTAAACTTTGTTTATATGGTCCATAATTTCCTTTATCTTTATCATCAGCTGTTCTACCTTCATCTGGTTCTACTCCAAATGTTTCACACGCTGTTGCTATTCCTGCAGTACCATTTTCTACTTCTCTCTTTTGATCAGTATCCTCTATTCTTAGAAAAAATACGCCATCAGTTTGTCTCGCAACTGTTTTTGCAATTAATGCTTGATATATTCCTCCCATATGCATAACACCTGTTGGACTAGGAGCTATTCTTGTAACTATTGCTCCTTCTTTTAAATTTCTTTCAGGGTACTTTTCTTCATAATATGAAATATCCTTTGCATTTGGAAATATTAAGTCTGCTAAATCTTTATAATCCATTATTATTACTCCTCTCACGCTATAAATCAATAATCATTATACAATATATTTCCAATAATATCAACGGTTCATTTGACTTTTACTTAAAAATATAGTATAATTGATAACAGTTGTTGCCAAAAGGGCAAAAAAAATGAGATTTTATATAACCCTTAATTAGGGATTTTTAGTAAGAGAACGGGATCGGAAAAATTAATATTAATGTAAAATATATGAATTTTTTAAGTTCATATTTCTTTTAGTTTGTCAAAAAGTTGACATTTTTACTTGTATGCTTTTTAAGGAGTTATATAAGATACGTAAGAAAATAATAGAAAAGGAGAGATATATAAGAAAAATGGCAGAAAATGAAAATAAAAAAAACAATATGAAAAGTGGAGCTAGAAAAAATGTAAGAAGAAATAAAAATACAAGATCAAACAATAAAAAACAAAAAAATAATATTTTCAAAAAATCAAAATTAAAAATTATTCCACTTGGAGGTTTACATGAAATAGGAAAAAATATTACAGTATTTGAATATGAAAATGAGATAATCATAGTCGACTGTGGTCTTTCTTTTCCAGAGGATGATATGTTGGGTGTAGACTTAGTTATACCAGATATAACTTATCTAGAAAAAAATAAAGATAAAATAAAAGGAATGGTAATTACACATGGTCACGAAGATCATATAGGTGCAATTCCTTATTTCTTAAAACAAATTAATGTACCAATTTATGCAACTAAATTAACAGTTGGATTAATTAAAAATAAACTTCAAGAACATAAGTTACTAAGAAGTACTAAATTACATGAAATTCAACAAGGTAGTAAAATAAAATTAGGAAACTTTACAGTTGAATTTATTAGAAGCTCACACAGTATTCCTGATTCAGTTATGCTAGCTATCACAACACCAGCAGGAACTATTTTACATACTGGAGACTTTAAAATTGATTATACTCCAATAGATGGTAAAATCATGGACTTCGGACGTATAGCTGAACTTGGTAAAAAAGGTATTTTAGCTTTAATGTCAGATAGTACTAATGCAGAAAGAAAAGGTTTTACAATGTCTGAAAGTTCAGTTGGAGAAGTTTTTGATAAATTATTTTTACATTGTACAAAAAGAATTGTAGTTGCAACTTTTGCTTCAAATGTACACAGGGTTCAACAAATTGTAAATTGTGCTATTAAATATAATAGAAAAATTGCAGTTTGTGGAAGAAGTATGATAAATATGATAACAACAGCTAAAGATTTAGGATATATAGATTGCCCTGATAATATATTTATCGATATTGATATGATTAAAAATTATCCAGATGAGAACCTAGTACTTATAACAACAGGAAGTCAAGGTGAACCAATGTCAGCATTAACAAGAATGGCTGCTGGTGACCACAGAAAAGTAAAAATAACTTCAAATGACTTAATTATAATTTCAGCAACACCAATACCAGGAAATGAAAAATATGTTTCAAAAGTAATTGATGATTTAATGCAAATAGGAGCTGAAGTAGTATATAGTTCTTTAGAAGCAATACACGTTTCAGGACATGCTTGCCAAGAAGAACAAAAATTGATATTAGCTTTAGCAAAACCTCAATACTTCATACCGGTCCATGGAGAATACAGACAATTACGTGCGCATAGTGAAACAGCTCAAGATATGGGTATTGAAAAACAAAACATCCTAATGATGGCAAATGGTAGAATACTAGAAATAAATGAAGATGGTGCAGAATTTACTGGAAGTGTACAAAGTGGTAGAGTATTAGTAGATGGTTTAGGAGTTGGAGACGTTGGAAACATTGTACTAAGAGATAGACAACATTTATCACAAGATGGATTAATAGTTATAGTATTAACGATGGATTCAGCTTCAGGTACTGTTGTTTCTGGTCCAGAAGTTATTTCTAGAGGATTTGTTTATGTTAGAGAATCTGAAAACCTAATGGATGAAGTTAAATCTGTTGTAAGAAATGAAATTAGAAAATGTGAACAACAAGGAGTTCGTGACTGGAGCACAATAAAATCAGTTACTAGAGATACTCTTAGAGATTACATTTTCATGAAAACTAAACGTAACCCAATGATTATTCCAATAATTATGGAAATATAAAACCTAAAAAAATCGCTTATTTCTTTAATAAGCGATTTTTATTTTGCTATTAATAATTTTCTCCTCTTCCTTCTGGTAATGCATTTGGAACATCTATTACAACTCTTATTCTCATTACATAACTGATAGCTCTTCCAACTTTACTATTCTTAATACGTTGCCATAATGAAGGTTTTACATTTACTCGTGTCTCATCTTCATATTGTTGTAATTGATCTAATTGCTGTTGTCTTTGATCATATGCTTGGTTTTGACCCTGTACTACTTGTGCAGCAGCAACATTTTGTTGAACATTATTATTTTGTGACATTGGTTGAGGTATAACAATCTGTGATTGTTGAGATTGTTGTTGCATTTGTGGTTGAGCTTGTGCTGATACTACTTGTTGAGATTGAGATTGTTGTTCAACTACTTCTTGTTGTTTTATATCATCTTTTATTTCATCTATAGGAGTTGGTATCGTTCTTAATGCATCTGCAATTTCAATTCCTATATAACTTAATGCTTTTGATCTATCTTCTATTCTTTCCATATCTATTTCAATATGTAAATTTGATTCCAAATTATTTATTTTTGCATTTAATAATTTAATTGCATCATCATAATCTTCTGATAAATTATCTTTTGATTTTCCTACAATTTTTATTGTATCTAATATATCTTCTCCAATTTTTCCTTCTGCTTCTTTAACTCTATCCTTCCATTCTGGGTCTTGTTCTAATGCTAAATCTAGCATTTCTTTTAACTCGCCAGCTAAAGCTATATTTTGCTCTCTTTGTCTAATTAAAGTCTCTATTTTCTTTGTATTTTCTTCGAATTGATTTGTTGCAAACTCTACTAATCCGTAGGCAGATTTATATACACTACTAGGGAAATTTTTCTTCTTAGGATATTCTAGTAGATATGTTTTTACTGATTCTATTAAATCTTTAAAATATGTATCATCTTCTAGTTGAACAATTTGCTTCTTACTTTTAGGATTAATTAATTTTTGTATTTTATCTATATTTGATAAGATTTTTTCTTCCGTGATTACCATTCTCACGTTTAC
>CANQPF010000064.1 GCA_947625665.1 uncultured Clostridia bacterium
GAAACTTCAACGATGTGCCCTTTAGTGGATTTTTAGCCCCACCCTCGTAAAATGTATATGACTAGAATAATGCACCATCGATTAATATTATACTACTTTTTTTTAAATTTTTCAAGTTTTTTTATTCTTTGTCTTGATTATCTTCTTTCTTCTCTGGCTCAGCAACTTCTGCGTCTTCCATTGTTTTATTGATTATTTTATTTACTGACTCCATAATATCTTCTAAACTCTCATCAAAGTCATCTTTTTTATATGTTAACATTATATTTCACCTCAGAAATATTTTAACATATTTCTGATAGTTTTTCTAGGTATTTTATTTATTTTATTATTTTAGATTGTAATGTAAATTAATCTTGAAATCATCTAACTATCTATCATCAAAAACTTTAGTTAATTTGAAATTTTAACCATTTTATGATATAATATAAGGTAGCGGAATGATATTTATATTCAAGAAAAGAGGTGAAACTATATCATGGAGAGTTCCGATAATTCTTTAAATATTAAGGATTCTAAAAAATTTTATAGCTATTATAAAAATAATAAATATTTTTTAGACGCTTTTGCTAATGTCATGCTAAATGCTAATAACGAGATAAACAAAAATTTTAAAGGCGTTTCAGTAAGTATATATGGTAGAATTAAATCTCAAGATAGCTTTGATGCTAAAGTTGAACAAAAATTAAAAAATGATACACCAAATATTTATGATGTCTATGCTTTTAAAATAATTATTAACAAAATTGATAGAAATTATAGAAGTACTAATCCACATATTAATAACCTTCAAAAGCGTTTATCTGTCTTAGATAACAAACGTGTTGAAATAAAGTCTAATGAAAATCTTAATGATCGTCAAAAAAATTTACTAAAAGCTATTGATTTACTTACAAAAAATATAGAAGAAACTCTATCTGATTTAGTTTCATTAGAAATATCACAATATCTTACTAAAAACAATTCAACTTTTTTGAATGATTGTAAAGCTGAAAACATGCCTGAAAGAGTTAAAGATTATAATAAACCTAATGGATTCCTTTCTCATCAGCGTACATTAAAAATGCATCCTGATCCTAATGAACATGATAAATGTTGTTTTGTTGAATTTCAATGTCGTTCATACGAAGCTGATTTAAAAGCTGCAGATAACCATGAAGAATTTAAAATTCAAAAATATGGACCAGATGCTTCATGTTTTCCTAAAGAGGATTTTGATAAATGCACTAATGCTAAAGAATTTGAAGAATTGTATGAAAAATCAATTCCTACTTACGTATATTTAGATCCAGAACAAAAAAAAGTTATAAGATGTCCTCATTTTATTAATTTTATGCATTTCTATTCTAATTATCTTTTTGAAAAAGAAGTTGACGAAAATGGTGAAACAGTTTTTGTACATCAAAAAGATTTGGATAAAATTAATGAATTTTCAAAAGGTTTTAAAAGAGATTCTTCTTATGACATTAATTTAGAATCAAATACTGATGAGCCCGGTCCAGACATTGACGAACCTGGTGGTTAGTTTTTAAAGTTAATTATAGTTGGAGAAAAATTATAAATTTTTCCCCAACTTTGTTTTTGATCTAAAACAAAAATTGACCAAGATAATGGTCAATTTTTATATTTATACAAATCTATCAGTCTTCCTGCTCTATACCTGTTGCAATTATAGTTGTTTTTACTAAATCTTTATAAAATGGTCTCATTGTTGTTCCAAATATTACATTTGCATCAGGGTGTATTTTGTCACTAACTAATTGTAAACTATCATTTATTTCTTTTAATCCTAAGTTTTTACCTCCCATTATTGTGACTATTACACCTTTTGCATTATCTATTTTTATTTCCGTTAGTTGGTTTTGCATAGCTTTTGTTACTGAATCATATACTGATTTCTCTCCTTTTGCTATTCCTATTCCCATGTATGCTCCACCTCTATATTGCATTATCGTTTTTACATCTGCATAATCTATATTTATATCTCCTACTGTTGTTATTAAATCTGTAATACTTCTTATTCCTGTTTCTAGAACATTATCAACCATTTTAAAAGCATCTTTTATCGTCGTTTTATTTCCAACGACCTTTAACAAATTATCATTTGGTATTATTATTAATGCATCTACTATGCGTTTAAGTTCTTCTATTCCTTGCTCCGCTCTTAATTTTCTCTTCTTCCCTTCAAAAGAAAATGGCTTTGTTACTATTCCTACTGTCAATATTCCTAATTCTTTTGCTATTCTTGCAATTATTGGTACAGCACCTGTTCCTGTTCCGCCTCCCATTCCTGCAGTTATAAATAACATATCAATTTTTCCTAAAGCTAGTTTTATTTCTTCTCTGCTTGCTATAGCTGCTTTTTCTCCTAATGCTACATCTGTACCTGTTCCTAATCCATTTGTTACTTCTTTTCCAATTTGCAATATATTTTTAGTTTTTGACATTTTTAGGTTTTGGACGTCAGTATTTATTTCCAAAAATTGTACATTTCTTACTTTTTCTTCTATCATTCTATTTACTATATGATTTCCTGCGTCTCCTACTCCGATTACTTTTATTACAGCTTGTTCGTCCATTTTGCACCTCCTTTTAACAAAGCTTCTTTTTAACCGATTATACATGATTTTATTTATTCAATTCTCATATCTAGACAAAAAGCTCTTTTTTAAAAATTTTATTATTTCTAAAAAGAGCTTTTCTTTTGTTTGATTTACCTTTTCAATTTTATGTATAGTCATATATATTTTAATCTGTTTTGTCAGTTTTGTCAATACTTTCAATGTTATTTATTTTTTTCATTTCATGTACAATAAGCTCATCAAGTTTCTTGCTTTGAGCTAAAATTTCTTCATAACTATAATTTTCTTTTATCATCTTCTCAAGTTTCGCTGTCTCTTGCAGCCTTACTAGGGTGCTGTTTTTCATATTTATCAGCTCCTTTTACATTTTTTTCTATTTTATCATTAATTTTATTCTTTTTTTGTCAAAACTTGTCGAAGATTACAAACTTTTATTATTTTTTGAAAATTTTCATATTTTATTATTTTTTTGCACTTATTTTGTTTTTATCTTTATACTATCAATTATACTTCTTACATTTTCCTTTGAGAATAATTGCTCTGCATTCTCTCCTTTAAATCTTATTATTGGTACTACATATACATTAATTGTTGTAGAGCCATTACCAGGAAGAACTATTTGATATTGGTCTTTATTAGAATCATAGAATCCAAATCCTGTTAGTCCATTTATAGTTATATCTTGTGCATTAAATCCTGCTGTTTTCATTTCTTTATATTCGTCAAAACTTCCTTTATATGTGTTTTTTAATGTTTCCGTATCAATTTCAATGTTTACAACGTAATCTTCATTCTTTTGAGAGATTTCTACCTTTTTTAAATCTGACTTCATCTCTTTGTATTCATAGTCTCCTTCTTTTGGATAATTTACTGAAACTACTACATCTTTGTCGTCAGTTGATATTTTTTGTGTTACTTCATTTGAGACTTTTCCAGAAGCTAATACTCCAATTATAATTAATACTATTGCTATAATTAAAAATATTATTACATAAATCTGCTTCTTGCCTATTTTTTTTGGCTCTTTAATGTTTTCTAACTTTTCCATTTAATCCTCCTTTTTTATTAGTTTTATCTTTTAATCTTAATGTATTTAAAACAACTGTAATCATACTAACTACCATTACTATATTTGTTATTGTTGGATTTATCGCTATTTCAAATGGTCTTAAAGCACCAACTGCAATTGGCATCATCAAGTAATTATAAAAGAATGTTAAAAATAGATTTTGCTTAATATTTTTAAATGTTTTTTGTCCTATTCCTATTAAGTCCAATATACTATTCAAATTATTTTGAGTTAAAATAACATCTGATGAATCAATTTCTGTATTTGTTTCTAAATTCATACTAACTCCAATATCACTACTTATTAAAGCAGGGCAATCATCTATTCTATTTCCACATACCATTACAAGTTTGTTTGTGTTTCTTTTTTTATTTTTTTCTACTAGCCTTTTTATTGTCTTCGCTCTTTCTAATGGTAATGCACTTATAATTGTTTTCGTTATACCTATTTCTTTTGCTGTTTTTTCTTCTATCTCTTTATTATCTTCTATTAACATTACTGTTTCTATACCATTTTTAGTTAATTCTTTTATTACTTCCTTAGTTTTTTGTTTTCCATACTTTAATATTTCTGTATTACAGAAAACTATTGTACCAACTTTTTGTATATTTTCTAGAGTTTCATCTTTTTTTATTAGTATTCCTTTTGATTTGCATATTCTTTTACTTCTAACAATTGATAATGGCGTTACTAATCCTAATATACATGGGCAAGCTATTACTAACACTCTAATAAATGCTCTTAAAGTATCTCCCATATCTTCTCCTATTAAGAAATATACTAGAAAGGTAATTATTGAAAGAATTATAACTATTGGTACGAAATATCTTGATAATTTATCTACCATCTTCGTTAATACTGTTTTATTCTTTTTTTCATTTACTACAAATCTTTTGATCTCTTTAGCTATTGACTCTTTTTCTAAAACTTCACCATCTACTTTTATTTCGGACTGTTTTGATTTAGTTTTAGATGTAGACATAATTAATTTCTGTATGTCCTTTTTTGTTTTATTTAGACTTCTTTCTTCTATAAATCTACCTAATTTAACAAAATATATTAATATGGCTACTGATTCAAAATGTAAGTTCATCAATAAACCTATACCACCATTATACGCTTTTACAGCATTATAATAACTATATAAAAATGTACTTATAACGCTTATTCCAACTAACGTATCTATATTTGGAGTTCTGTGTATCAAATTTTTATAACCATTTTTTAATATATCTCTACCATATATTAAAAATAACGTTGATAGTACTAATACTACTTCTACATATATTTTAGTATCTGCATGTATGTCTAAATAGGGTAATGATGGCAGTTTTATAATATGCCCTACTGATATATACATAAGTAATATTAATAAAATTGCAAATACTATCATTTCTATAATTTTTATCGTAGCGTTTTCTTTTACTCTTTTTGAAGTTTCTATCCTCTTTTTGGATAAATTTGCTTTTTTCATTTTCTCTCCTTCATTTTAGTTCATATATTTCTTTATTATATCATATACTTTATGTGTTGGAAGTCCAACTACACTAGTATAATTTCCTTCTATCTTTTCTACAAATACACAAAATTCATTTTGGATTCCATACGCACCTGCTTTGTCCATTGCTTTTCCTGTATCTATCCATCTCTCTATTTCTTCGTCTGATATATCCTTCAAATAAACCTTTACTTCATCACAAAGTTTATGTTCTTCGTATTTTCCATTATTTTCTATTATCACACTTAATCCGGTCATTATGCTGTGTGTTTGATCACCTTCTAAGAGTTCTTTTATCATTTGCTTTGCATTTTCTTTGTCGGTTGGCTTTCCATAAGTTTTACCATTTTTTGTAACTATTGTATCTGAGCCTATTATTATTCTATTTCCAGATGTTTTATCAAATATGTCTTTTGCTTTTATATATGCTAATCTTGTGGCTTGTTCACGTGGAGTTAAATGTTCTTCAAGTGTTTCATCTACTCCACTTACCATTATCTTAAATTTTGGAACTATTAAACTTAATAGTTCTTTTCTTCTTGGTGATGCTGATGCTAATATGATATCCATATTTTCCCCCTAATCTTCTTTTATTGCAACTTTCCTTTTATCTTTAAAGTTATTTCATTACTCATTTTTACCATTTCTTCTTTCTTCATTTTCCACAATTATATCATTGTTTGTTGATAAAATAAATATAAAATTTGCATTTTTAAATTTATTATTATATAATTATCAAAATCCTGAAAATATAATTATATTTTCAGTTGCCTTGTTTTAGAAAAGAGGTAGTAATATGAAAAAATTTTTATCAAATTACAAGTCAACAATTATTTTACTTGTTGCGATAATTGTTGGCGCTATCGTAGGTATTGTATTTCAAGAAAAAGCAACAGTTTTAAGCCCTTTGGGTGATTTATTCTTAAATTTATTACTTGTCATTATTGTCCCATTAATCTTTTTAACAATCACGACTTCTATTGCTAAGATGAAACAACCAAAACGTATTGGAAAAATCATGATCTCTATTGTTGTGGTTTTTGTTGTAACATCAATTATTGCTGTAATTGTAGGTCTTCTTTCTACATCATGGATTAAATTAGTAGAACCAGAAGACAGCCAAGCAATTATGGAAACGATGGATGATTCGGAATCTACTGAAGAGACTTCAGAAGACGAAGAAGATTTAACTATTATGGACAGAACTGTTCAACTTGTAACAGTTAATGACTTTACGAAATTGTTGTCTAAGGACAATATTATTGCATTACTAATTTTCTCTGTAATGTTTGGGATTGCAATGAATATGGCAGGTGATAAATCTAAACCGGTTCTTACATTTTTAGATTCAGCAAATTGCATTATTAACAATATGGTTAAAATAATTATGTATTATGCACCTATTGGTTTGGGATGCTACTTTGCTAGTTTAGTTGGAAGCTTTGGTGCTTCTATTGCAGTTGGATATTTGAAAACTTTTATTATTTATACTATTGTGGCTGTGGCATTCTACTTTATAATGTATACCTTTTATGCTTTTTTAGCTGGTGGAAAAAAAGGTATTCAAGCATATTGGAAAAATTGTTTACCTTCAACATTCACTGCTTTAGCTACATGTTCTAGTGCAGCTTCAATTCCAGT
>CANQPF010000065.1 GCA_947625665.1 uncultured Clostridia bacterium
CGCAGTCTTTTTTGTAGTAGTAGCTTTTGAAGCTGCTTTTTTGGTAGAGGCCTTTTTAGCCGTAGTTTTAGTGGCCGCAGTCTTTTTTGTAGTAGTAGCTTTTGAAGCTGCTTTTTTAGCAGTAGCCTTTTTAGCCGCAGTAGATTTAGTAGCAGTTTTAGTGGCAGCAGCCTTTTTTGTAGTAGTAGCTTTTGAAACTGCTTTTTTAGTAGTGGGCTTTTTGGCCGCACTAGATTTAGCTGCAGTTTTAGAGACAGCAGCCTTCTTTGTCGAAGCAGTTTTAGTTGTGGCTTTTGCCTTTGGTTTTGTAGCCTTTGTTGACTTATTTTTTACTTCTTTTTTTTCTTCTATTTCTTTTTGTTCTTTTGTTTTCCTTGGCATTATTGTTCCTCCTATGTAAAACTATTTTCCATATATATAGTATAATAAAACTAAAATAAATTCAATAGAAATATGTAATTTTTTGCATAAAATTGTGAAAAATATAACTAATAAAAAATAATAAAAGAAAATTAAAAAAAATTTGGAAAATTTGTCAAAAGTCATTTACATTTTGTAGAAAATTGTATAGAATAGAAATGGAACAAAAGAAGATATAAGAAAGGGAGAATGTTAATAATGAAAATACTAATGTTAACATGGGAATATCCACCAAGAGTAGTTGGAGGAATCTCAAGGGTAGTACACGACTTATCACAAACTCTATTAAAAGATGGTCATGAAGTTACAGTTGTAACATATAAAGATGGGGATGCACCATATTTTGAAAATGATAAAGGCGTAAAAGTATATAGAGTTGATAATTATATGATAAATCCAAACAATTTTATTGATTGGGTTATGCAACTAAATTTTGCAATGGTAGCAAAAGCAAATGAAATAATAGCTAAAGAAGGGGATTTTGATGTTATACATGCTCATGATTGGCTAGTTGCTAATGCAGCAAAAACGTTAAAACAATCATATAATATACCAATAGTAGCAACAATACATGCAACTGAAGCTGGTAGAAATAGTGGAATACATGATGAAGCACAAAGATATATAAATGATACAGAATGGATGTTAACGTATGAAGCATCTGAAGTAATCGTAAATAGTAATTTTATGAAGAGTGAGCTACAAAGATTGTTTGGTTTACCATACGAGAAAATAAATGTTGTAGCAAATGGAGTTAATTTAAATTTATTTAGTGGAATTGAGAGAGACTATGACTTTAGAAGAAGATATGCAATGGATAATGAAAAAATAATATTATTTATGGGAAGACTTGTATACGAAAAAGGAATTCAGCATTTAATTGCAGCAATGCCAAAAATATTAGCAGGATATAATGATGCTAAATTGGTTGTGGCCGGACAAGGTGGAATGATGGATGAATTAAAAGCTCAAGCTAGATATTTAGGGATAGAAAATAAAGTTTATTTTGCAGGATATATGAATGGGAAAGATGTACAAAAAATGTATAAAGCAGCAGATATATCTGTATTCCCTAGTACGTATGAACCATTTGGAATAGTAGCATTAGAAGCAATGCTTGCAGAAAATCCAGTAGTAGTATCAGATATTGGAGGACTAAATGAAATAGTGGAACATAGAAAAAATGGAATGAAAACGTATGCTGGAAACTCAAATTCAATTGCAGATTCAATATTAGAATTATTATATGATCATAAATTATGTGCAGAAGTTGTAAAGAAAGCTAAAAGCAAAGTAAGAAATGAATATACATGGAGTAAGATAGCACAAGATACACACTTTACTTATCAAAAAGCAATATGTCAGTCAATTGCAGAAAAACAGAAAAGAGAATTGGAACAAGAAAGAGCAAGAAAAACAAAAAGAGCAAAGAAGGAAAGACCAGAGAGAGAAATTACAAACTTGCTTAGCTTTAAGAAACGTCAAGCATATGCTTAATTTAAGAAATATAAATAAGGCTAATGAATTAACTCTTGCTGGAGTTGTTTCATTAGTCTTTTTACTTACAAGGAGGGAACAATGCAACTTAAAGAACAAATTGAAAATTACAAACCATATAATGAACAAGAGGAAAAAGATAAAGAAATAATATTAAAATATATAAATAATTTTGATGACGTATTAACTAGAAATAATGAATTTGGTCATTTTACAGCATCATCATGGGTTATCAATAAAGAAAGAACCAAGGTACTTATGATTTATCATAATATATATGATTCTTGGTCATGGACAGGTGGACATGCTGATGGTGAGGATAATTTATTAGGTACTGCTATGCGTGAATTGAAAGAAGAAACTGGAGCGAAAGATATAAAGGTTTTAAAAGATGACATTTTTTCATTAGAAGTAATTTGCGTTAATGGACATGTAAAAAGAGGGAAATACGTAGGATCACATGTACATTTGAACTTAACATATTTATTAGAAGTAGATGAAAACGAGGATTTACGAATTAAAGAAGATGAGAATAGTGGAGTAAAATGGATTGATATAAATGAGTTAGATAAATATGTTACAGAAAAATGGGTTTTAGAAAATATCTATAAAAAATTGATCAAGAAGATGAAAGAAGATAATTTCTAACAAAAGGACGGATTAAATGGGAGAAGAGTCAAACAAATTGAAAAATAATATAATAGATAATGTTCAGGAATATCTGGCAGGATATTATAAAGGAAATAAAAATCCTAATTTAAATGCAATGAAATTTTTTATGGATGAATTTGGACATCCTGAAAAAAATTTAAATGTTATACATATAGCAGGTACAAATGGCAAAGGTAGTTGTGTGGAAACTATGACAAAAATATTAGTAGAAGCAGGATATAAAGTAGGGAAATTTTTAAGCCCACATTTAATTAAATATAATGAAAGAATAAGTATAAATAATGAAGATATTTCTGATAATGAAATGAAAAAGTTAATTAATGAAATTCACCCTAAAATAGAAGAATATAATAAAAAACATGATACAAAAATAACATTATTTGAATTAGAAACTACTATGGCTATTTTATATTTTAAAAGACAAAAATGTGATTTTGTAGTATTGGAAACAGGATTAGGAGGATTACATGATTGTACAAACATAGTTAATCCAATTGTTTCAATTATTACAAGTATTGGATATGATCATACGCATATTTTAGGAAATACATTAGAAAAGATAACTACTCAAAAAGCAGGAATAATAAAAGAAAATTCATCAACTGTATTTATTAAACAAAATGAAGATGAAGTGAATGAAGTGATAGAAAATACCTGTAATAAAAAGCATAATTCTTTACATTTGATAAAGCCAAATGAGATAACAAATTATTCATTTGACGACAATTATCAAAAATTTGATTATAGAAATTACAAAGAAATTTTAATAAATTTAAAAGGAAAAAAACAAATATATAATGCAAGTTTATGCATAGAATGTATTGAGATACTAAAAAATAAAGGATATAAAATTTCAGAAGATTCTTTAAGAAAAGCTTTAAAAACAGTTATACATAGAGGAAGATTTGAAAAAATGTGTGACGAGCCAATAATAATATTTGATGGAGCACATAATGAACTTGCAATTGAAAATTTTTTAAATAGTGTTAAAATGTACTATAAAAATGAAAAGAAGATATACATAATATCAATATTGAAAACTAAAGATTATGAAACTATAATAAAAAAGATGAAGGATGAGATGAATTCTATTTTTATATTTACTGACGGAAATGATAAAAATAGATATAGAGCAAAGGAAGAATTATTTGAAGTAAGTGAGAAATATATAAATGCACCTAAATATAAAATGAGTTTGGAAGAAGCTATAAAAACTGTAAAAAAACAATATAAAGATTATGTTATATTTTTAGTCGGAAGTTTTTATATTTATGGAAATATAAAAAATTACGATACATAAATTATCATAAAAAAATTATGGTAAATAAGGAGGTATATTATTATGATTAATTTAGGAGTTGTATATGGAGGAGTTTCGACAGAACATGATGTTTCAAAAATGTCTGCAAAATCTGTTATTGATAATGTAAATAAGGAGAAATATAACATACATAAAATGTTTATTGATAAAGATGGAAAATGGTATAATAGTTCTGAAGAAGATAAGAAAGAAATTGAAAATCCATTAAGTGCATTGAAAGATGTTGATGTAGTATTTCCAGTGTTACATGGAAAAGGAGGAGAAGATGGAACAATCCAAGGGTTGTTTGAAATGTTTAATGTTCCTTATGTTGGTTGTGGAGTTTTAGCATCAAGTGTAGGAATGGATAAAGTATATACAAAAATTATTTTTGAAAAAGCTGGTTTAAATCAAGCACCTTATGTTTACGTAAAAGTGCTAGATAAAGAAAATGGAAATTTTGAAAAATCTTATGTAATAGTAAATGAAGATTTTAGTGAAGAGCCTATAAATATAGGTAAAATCACTGAAAAAATAAAATATCCGATGTTTGTAAAACCTTCAAGTTCAGGTTCCTCAGTTGGTGTTAGAAAAGCAACCAATGATGAAGAGTTGAAGGAAGCTATACAATATGCTGGAAAGTTTGATAATAAAGTTTTAGTAGAACAAGGAATAATAGGGAAGGAAGTTGAATGTGCAGTTTTAAATAGTAAAGTAAATAATGGAGAAGATACTATTGCGTCAACAGTTGGAGAAATTTTGCCAGCAGAAGAATTTTATAGTTATGATGCAAAATACAATATGTCAGAATCAAAAACTCCTATTCCTGCATCAATTCCACAAGATACAATCGAGGAAATTAGAAAACAAGCTGTAAAAGCTTTTAAGGCAATAGACGGAAAAGGACTATCAAGAGTAGACTTTTTTGTAGAAGAAGGAACGGGTAAGATTATAATAAATGAAATAAATACTTTGCCTGGTTTTACAAAAATAAGCATGTATCCAAAATTATTTGAGGCTGTTGGAATAAATTATTCAGAATTGTTAGATAGATTAATACAAAATGAAATTTAAAAATTCTTAATTTCGTTTTTTTATTTAGGTTGGCTACTACAATATAATAAAGTCCCGTTGACTTTGATAAGTCAGAAGGACTTTTTTATATTCTAGAACTCATTAAATTAGAAGATGAATATCTTTTTAATCCTGTATAAAAAATGTAAAAAGCTAATAAAGTTATTCCTATTGTGAAAAGAATTATGTATAAGAAATTTAAAATATTAAAATGCAAAATTGTATCTACTGGTAAATAATTTGACAATCCAACAGGTATTAAAGTATAAAATAAAATTTTAATTCCTGTTTTAAAGATTGAACCAGGATATGTAGAAAAGTTTATTATAATATTTGATAATGAGTCTGAAAGTAAATCGCCTTTTACTGTCCAGAAACAGATACTTCCTAAAATACTTGCAAAAGCAGCTGCTATGATTCCTCCAGTTATAGAAAATAGGGTAAATAAAGTAAATGTTTTTAAGGTTATTCCATATATGAATAAACATATATAACCGTATATTAAATCGCCTATTGCTGAAATTCTTGTTGTAGATGTTATAACACTTAAAAATACGTTTTTAGGTTGTACTAAAAAGCTATCCAATTTTCCATTCATGATTAAATCTGGTAATTCATAAGCTTTATGAAAGAATATATGAGATGTTCCGAATACACCTGCAGCAATACCCCAAAGCAAAATAACTTCTTTAATGGTGTATCCACCAATTTCATCTTTTATGCTAAAAAGTATTATCCACTGAACAATAAATGTTGCATTATTTAATATCATAAAAAGTACATTTGTTATAAAAGTTACTTTGTTTATCATCTGTTTCATAATGTTATATTTTACAGATAAAAACATAACCTTTATTTGATTTTTAACCTCCATTAACATTTAATTTTTTCACCCCTTTCTGATACATAGTTATAACTAATAATATTGATACAGCTAAATATATTATTTGTGCGATTAAAATTTGAATAAATGAATCAAAACTAAAATTAATAAGTAATCTTGCTGGTCCATAACTTACAACAAATATTGGAGTACATTTTATAATTGGTTGTAAAAATGTCGGAAACATTTCAATTGGGAAAATTGTTCCTAAAACTAATAAAAGTTTGTCGTAAACCCAATGAAATGGAGTAGAGTCTTCTATCCAAAAAGATATAATGCTAATAGCTATTCTTAAAATTGAATTAATTAAAATTCCTAGAAATACTACCAATAAGATTGCAGGAATATTTGCAAAATTAAAGTTTTGGATAGGGCCAACAAATATTAAACCTATAGAGATACCAACTATAATAAACATTATTAATTTTATAGTGATTTCACCTAAGTGTTTAGCTATTATATAAAAAATGTAGCTATAAGGTTTGTTAATATTGTAAGCAATGTTACCTGTTTTTATATCTTGACTTATTTCATCAGTTAAAATTTTATTTCTGGTTCCAAACCATAGTAATTCTGTAATTAAAACATACCATATCATTTGATCCATAGTATATCCATTTATGATTTGAGTTCCATCAGAATATATGTATTG
>CANQPF010000066.1 GCA_947625665.1 uncultured Clostridia bacterium
ATTAAGAAAATCCAAAAATTACTTGAAAGTTCATAAAAAACATGTTAAAGTATTAGTAGTTAGATTGATACTTGTATCAATCACCATGAGAGGCAAAAGTTGTAGATAATCTCAACAACGGAGCTAAACCTATATATCCTAGAACGCTTGTAGCTCAAGTTTTTTAGGATATATTTTTTTATAAAGGAGTGTACACGTTTGAGAAGCGAGGAATTAAAAAATGAAAACTAAAATTATTTATTTTGTTCATGGAACGACAACAGATAACGTTGCTGGAAAATGCAGTGGATGGAAACAAGCAAAATTAACCGAATTAGGGAAAGAGAGAGCTATTAAACTAGGTAAAATAAGAAAAGATACCCATTTAGATATTATATTTACATCAGATTTAGTAAGAGCAATAGATTCTGCAAATTTAGCTTTTCCAAATATAGAACATAAACAAGATGAACGACTAAGAGAATGTAATTATGGAGATTTAGATGGAAAAGACAAAGAGTTGATTGTATATGAGGATCATATAAATGAACCTTTTCCAAATGGAGAATCATTAAAAGATGTAGAAAAAAGAATAGAGAGCTTTATTGAATATATTGATGAAAATTATAAGGGAAAAACAGTTGGTATAGTTGCTCACAGGGCTCCACAATTAGCTTTTGAAGTGTTAACAAAAGGAATAACATGGGAAGAAGCTAATAAGAACGATTGGAGAAAAACCAAATCTTGGCAACCGGGCTGGGAATACATTATTTAATATGTCCTTAAGTTTTCTTGAGAGCTGAATATATGAAAGAATACAACATGTGTTTAGAAGAATATATTGACTATTTAAAACAATAAATGGAGACACATTATAAACAGAGTAGTAATTTATTATTTAGATTGGAGGAAATAAAATGAAAAATTTTTTGAAAAAATCGGGATGGGTAGATATATTAGTATCTATAGTATTTGCTATAATAGGAATGTTTATGATAATAAAAACAGATCTAGCAATTAAAATCATATCTTATATCTTAGGTGGAATATTTATTGCTATGGGAATTATTAAAATCATAGATTATTTTTTATCGAAAGGGAAATATGACTTTTATAATTATGATTTGATTTATGGAATCATTGCTATTATTATTGGATTGGTTACTATATTTTGTAGTGGCTTAATTGAATCTATGTTTAGAATTGTTATAGCATTTTGGATAATATATAGTGGACTTATGAGGTTGTCATTGTCATTAAAGTTACATGCAGTACAAATAGATATGTGGAATGTATCATTAATACTATCAATTATCATGATAATTAGTGGTATATACATATTATTACAAAATGGAGCACTAATTTTAACCATAGGAATAATAATGCTAGTATATTCAATAATGGATTTAATTGAAAGTGTAATTTTTATAAAATATGTGGATGAATTATAGGTGACTGTATTACAAAAAATAATGAACAAATTAGTTTTTTATAATTAACTCAATAAAATTATAAATAGTTTGAAAATACGTGAAAGAAGGACAACAAGAGATTTGAATTCTTGTTGTCCTTCTTTTGATGGATGATATTATGGACGAGAATTATCGTTATCATCTTCTTTTTTGTCTTCCTTTTCAATATCAAAATCAATTTCAATTTCATCAAATATTTCCGGATTATCATCAATTAAATCAGTTGAGGAATTATCTACATTAAAAGTTAGAATTTCAAAGTCTGTAAACCCTCTTTCTTTTAAAAGCTTAGTAATATCTTCTGCAGAAAGATTTTCTTCTTCATGTTCTTCAAGAATCTGATCTATATTTTCTTTAAGTTCATTTATTTTAGCATAAGCTTCAGCTTCTAAAGTTTTTTCAAGTTCATTTAGACTTTCTAAATAATAATTATAATCATCTACAAGTGATTTATATATATCATCTTCTAAACCTTCAAAGTCAATCCGAAAAATAATTGATATTGCTAAAAGTATCATTATACATAGTATGAAGATTGTTATTGTTTTTCCTATAATGTTAGGAAGGAAAAATGCTATCAATAGTGCTATAACTATGTAAATGATACTAATAGTCCGTATCCTTGATTCCAATATTATTCGGGCTTCTTCTCTTAAATTCATCTTATCCATCGTAGTTACCTCGTATTATATTAATTAATAGAAGTATACAATAAAAATGTGTATACATAAAATTTAAATTATTATAATATAAAATTAAAAAAAAATCAATATGTTATAGTTAAATTTGCAAAATATTGGGAATAATGCTATAATATACATAATATTTAACATAAGGAGCTTTATATGAAAACTAAAAAAAATATGACTGCTTTAAAGCGGTTAAAAGTAATTGCTGTTTTTTCAATGATAGTTTCAATCATTATGCTTGCGGCATATTCAAGAGAAATTGAATTCTTCTATGGCATTTTAGACTGGAAAGATAATCAATATCCAGCACTAGAACAGCAAGTAGAAGTAGACCAACAAAACTATAGTATAGAACCAATATCAGAAGAAACTATTATCTTCAATGAAGTAGATAAAAAATATTCTGACAAAAGAAAGTTAAAGATAGCAAAAGGGATTTTTTGGATTGCCTATGTTATTTGGAATCTTATGAACATACAGTTTATTATTAGAATACGAGAAGATGAATTGAAAAAGGGTTTTTGGGAAAGTATTATAGAAAATGGTCAACGTAAGTATGGTGTTTTTAAGAGTAGGAACAAAAAACAGTAATATCACAAATAATTATTGATTTTTATGTTTTCAAAGAGTGGAGGAACTATATCTCCACTTTTTTTATATAAGTCAAAAAATTAATATGAAAATTTGAAAAAATAAGAAAAATATCTATATTATAGGCTAAAATACTTGAAAATACTAGGTGAAATATGATATAATATTGATTGGTTTTTATGGAGAAATGTAAATTAAAAGAAAGGGATGCTAAATGTAATGATAGAAAATAAAAAAACTGTAGAATTATATTTAGACCCACAAACATATAGTGAAGAAGAAATGATTGAAAATATTGAACAAGCTGTTCAAGAATTTTCCAAAAAGGATGTTAGGGTAAATATAGATTTAAATGAATATGGAGTATATGTTGTAAAATTGGATTATATTGATAGAGATACATATATTAATAAGTTAAAATACAAGATGCGATCAAATAGAAAAGATAGAATATTAAAAAAACACAAAGAGTATCAAGAAATAAAATATGGCGATTATAAGCAAACTCAATTGTATAAGCCATATTAACAGATATTACAAAAGTTTAAAAATGATGAAAGATTTTTAAGATAATTTTAAGAGTTAATTAAGAATTTAATTAATTGAGGAGAGTTGAATAATGGGACTATTTTTTAATAAAAAAGAGACAAATTTTAAAGTGGGAAAATATTATAAAGCGAATGAAGTTTTAGAAGCTTTGAAAACTAGAGAACTAGATGTTGATTTTGAACCTATTGAAATAGGTTCAAAAGGAGTAAGTACGGGAACTTTTGCTTTTAAAGCAGTTCCAAAAAGAGAAACAAGATTTAATAATAAACAAGAAAGAAAAAATAATAAATCTCACAGAGAGTGGGCTGATAGTTTAGTTGTTAAAGATATAGCAATAGAAAATTCATATAGTGAAACTGGTTCATATGCTAATTTAGGACAAACACATACGACAATAAAAAGTAATGATGAGGGAAGATAAAAAAACCAGATAAAGGAGTTAAGCAATAAAAGTTGGACATATCAAGGATTTATAAGAATATTGACAATAGAATTGAAAAAATCCTTAGATGTGGAACTTAGAAATTAAAATTAAAGATGCCGATAAATTTGATTAACATGCTATACAAAAAGCGAGATTTTATGACAAAATCCCGCTTTTTTTGCACTAGTTTTGGTTGACAAATACCTTACTAATTGATAAGATAGAAAGGAAGTGGAGGTTATTATGATATATCCAAATATATATCTAAATAAAGTTGAAGAAATAACGCCAGAATTATTAAGTGAAAATAAAATAAAAGCATTAATATTAGATGTAGATAATACACTAATAGATATAAATAGAAATTTATCAGACTCAATTATTGATTGGGCAATGAATTTGAGAGGACATGGATTTAAACTATACATTTTATCAAATACAAACCATAAAGAAAAGGTTGAAGAAGTAGCTAATAAATTAGGTGTACCTTATGAAAATTTTGCTAAAAAACCTTTTAAAAGTGGTTTTTTAAGGGTACAAAAAAAATTAAATGAAAATCCTGAAAATATAGCTGTTGTCGGAGATCAAATATTTACAGACATAATAGGTGGTAACAGATGTAAAATGTATACAATTTTAGTTGATCCATTAAAAGAAAAGGATTTTTGGTATACTGCGTGGAAAAGACCACTAGAAAACTCAATCAAAAAGAAAATAAAAAAGGAGAATAAATAGATGTATATTAATGATGTACACATATTATATTATATAGGAGTAGCGATTCTTGGACTATTTGTAGGAATTTTTTCGAATTGGTGTATAAAAAGAATGCAAGAAGAAGAAACAGTACTTTCAAAAGATATATTTAAAGAATTACGACATAATTTTAAACCAAATTATATTTTGATGCTTATAGTAGCGGCAATTTATGTTAGTTTAGTTTATTTATACGGAATAAAAGAAACAGTAATAGCTAACCTGAATTTAATAGAAAATTTAATACTGGTTCCAGCACTTATTATTGTATTTGTGGTTGATTATAAAAAGCAAATAATACCAAATAGATTAAATCTTACTTTATTTGAGATTGGATTATGTTTTACATTTTTATATGGGCTTTCAAATATAGCGATATCCATAAATATGATTTTAGGAATGTTTGCAGGAGCAGGAATATTTATATTAATAACTCTAATAGGTGGAGTTGTATATGGTAAAGAAGCTATGGGATTTGGCGATGTAAAATTAATGGGAGTTTTAGGTTTGTTTTTTGGCTTATACAATATTATAGAGATCACATTAATGTCATTTTTAATAGGGGCAATACTTAGTATTATATTACTAATAATAAGAGTCAGAAGAACAGATGAATATATTCCATTTGGACCATTTATAGTAATTGCAACCTTTATAAGTATGTATGTACCATTTGAACTAATAAAAGATGTACTAATGAAGATATTTACGTTAGGAATGTACCATTAAATAAATATAGTATGAGGTGAAAAATATGAATCCAAAATTGCAATGTTTAAGAAATAAAATGGCAAGTTTAAATTTACAAGGTTTAATTATATCAAATCCAATTAATATAAAGTATTTAACAAGAATTGAAGCGGAAGGTGTTTTACTAATTACTAGAAAAGAAAATATTTATATTACTGATGGTAGATATATTGAGTACTTACATAGCGTTTTAACACTTTATGATGAAGTGACTGTTTATGATGCAAAGGCTCTTTCGAAAGATGACTATGAAAATTTCTTTATGTTTTGTGAAAACGTTGGATTTGAAGAGAATTATCTTACATATTCTCAATATAAAGACTATATTAGAAAATACAAAATAAACAATTTTGTTGAGACTGAATATATTATAGAAAAAGAACGATTAATAAAAGACGAAGAAGAAATTGCATCAATAAAAAAAGCTTGTGAAATTACAGATGATTGTTTTACATATATTACAAAAACAATAAAACCTGGAATGACAGAAAAACAGATAGCTAAAATGATAAAAGATTATTACGAAGAAAATGCCGAAGGAGAATCCTTTGACACTATTGTTGCATCTGGAGAAAATTCTTCAAAGCCTCATGCTGTGCCAACTAATAGGCAAATTCAAACAACAGATATAATTACAATAGATATGGGATGCAAAGTGAATGGATATTGTTCTGATATGACAAGAACATTTTTTGTAGGAAGTATTCCAGAAGAAATGAAAAAAATTTATAATTTAGTATTGAAGAATCAAGAACAGAGTATGAAAGAGTATAAAGATGGAGCTAATACTCGTTTATTGAGCAAGATGGTGGAAAATGATTTTAAGTTAAATGGATATGATTTTATACATGCACTAGGACATGGAGTTGGACTAGAAATTCATGAAGCTCCATATGTTACTTATAGAAATGACACAGTTTTGAAAGAGAATATGGTCGTTACAAGCGAACCAGGAATTTACTTACCAGGTAAATTTGGAGTTAGAATTGAAGATACAATACAAATTACAAAATTTGGTTGTATAAGTTTAACAAAATCTG
>CANQPF010000067.1 GCA_947625665.1 uncultured Clostridia bacterium
TTTTCAAAAACTTGTCTTACCTCAGATTGCTTTATTCCAATTCCATTATCTTTAATATATAAAACAACATTTTCTTTTCCTTGTTTTGGATATATTTCGATTTCTGTACTTTTATATTTTATACTATTTTGGACAATCTGATTCAATATAAACACAATCCATTTACTGTCTGTATTTACCACACTTATTTTTTCCAATTCAAAATCATGCATATTAATTGATATCTTATTTTGAATTAACGCACTTTTATTTTTCTTTATACATTCATTCACAATATCTTTTAAATCACTTTTCTTTATATAATAATCTTTTTCAACTGTATTGCTTCTAGCATAAAACAATGCTTGTTCAATATAGTTTTCAACTTTATCTAATTCTTCATTAATACTCTTTGTAGCTTCATTTTTATTATTTTCTATTATCATTCTACTTGTTGCTATAGGTGTTTTTATCTCATGTATCCATAATTCAATATACTCTTTATAATCTTCAGTCAGATACTTATATCTATTTACATTTTCATGCATTGATTTGTCAATTTGTTCTAATATATCTTTTAAAATATCTCCTTCACTAAAATTAGGATTTTTTATAAGTTCTGTAATTAAATATTTTTCCTCAAGTTCATTTAGTGTTTCTTGCATTTGATTATAAAAACTTCTCTTTTTACAATATTCAATTGTTAGCGCTATTCCATAAGCTCCAAAAATCACAATAGGAATATACAATCTAATAAACGCATCTACTCTATATGCTAATAAAAATATCTCTATTGTTATATTTGCAAATATTAATAAAATTATCTCTAATAACTTATCTTTCAAAAATTCTTTAAACTTCATTTTTTGACCTCTCTATTTTTACCAAAATTGCAAATTCATCTTATCTTCCCTTGCTAAAATTTCAAATTACAATTTATATTATTTACTTGCTCACAACTTTAAAATATACCCTTGTCCACGTTTCGTTTCTAACAATTCTTTCAAACCTAATTCGTTTAATTTATTCCTTAATCTAGTAATATTTACTGTTAAAGTATTATCATCAATAAAACTTTCACTCTCCCATAAGTTGTTCATAATATCTTCTCTTGAAACAATCTTATCTCTGTTACCAACTAAATATTTTAATATCTTGAATTCATTTCTTGTAAGTTCAATCTCTTTATTAGATTTAATTATTGTATTCTTAGAAAGATTTAACTTAAATTGACTACACTCAATTATTTCTTGGTTATTTCTTAAATTACTTCTACGTAATACTGATTCTATTTTTGCTAATAAAATTTGTATATTAAATGGCTTGGTAATATAGTGGTCTGCTCCATAATTTATACTCAATAACTCATCTACTTCATTATCCCTACTAGTAACTATAATAATTGGTAAATCTGATTGCTCTCTAATCTTTTTACAAATATATTCTCCATCAGCCCCTGGCAAATTTATATCAAGTAATAATAACTCCGGCGATATACTTAAAATATCATTGATTGTATTTTTAAACTGTGTTATCTTTTCAACTTCATATCCGTTATTATTCAAAAATATCTCTAATTCATTTCTTAACTTTTCATCATCTTCTACAATCAAAATTTTATGTTTTTTAGACTCATTTAGCATATACCAAATCTCCTTTTTATTATAATATAACATATATTAATTAAAGTTGTAGAAATTTTTGATTAATATATGCCAAATAAATAGAAAAAGCGCACTAAAGATTTTTTATCAAATATAATTTTCAAAAAAATCTTTAGCACGCTTTAACAATCATAGAAAAAAGGACCTAGTTAAAAACTAGTGTTCTTTTTTTATAAAAGCTACTGGAATAATTCATATTATACATTACTTTATTTATTTTTGCAATACTTTTTTGAAATTTTTTTTAATTTTTTAATTTTTTTTTATAATATGAATCTGACCGCTAAAAACAATGTTGTATACGTCAAAATCTTATGATTTTTCCTATACAATAAAAAGAAAGTGTAAGAAACCTTACACTCTCAAAATAAAAAACGTATGCACACATTTTTCTTTAGGATTTTAAAACAATAACTCCGACATACTTTTATCCCGCCTTATCGGTCAGCGGGATTACATATTAACATATATTTTTATAAAAAGCAATGTTTTTTACAAAATTTTCTATTTTTTCATTGACATATATTGACATTTTTCATCACTAATCAATTTTAATCTTTTTTATAAATTTTTCATAATCTTTTATTTCATCAATTGTTTTTATAGCTTCTTTCTCCCCCAACTCTTTTTCTTCTTCATCTAAACACTCAATACCGCAAGCCCTCTTTAAATTATATTCTAACCAATCAAATTTATATTTTAAAACAGCTTGAGCAGCATCTTTGAAATCTGTTTTATAACCAGGATTTTCTTTATTATATGTTTCTATGAAATCTTTAAAATTGTTTTTAGCGTTCTGCTTTATTCCACGCCAATTCCATGCAGTATCAATAACCTCTACAATAGGGTTAATTAATCCTGCTGATTCCCAATCAATTATTACTGGTTCATCATTTTCATTCCAAATTACATTAGATAAATCTAAATCTCTGTGACTTATAACCATATCCCTTGAAATTTTCTTTAAACATTCGATTGATTTCTCATCTAACTCCTCAAATTTCTTTTTATTTTCATCAAGCATTCTTTTTAAATTTTCATTTTCAAGTTTTTCAATATATATGGTCCAATCAGAAATTTTCTTATTAAAAGATACTTTACATTGATCTTTTAAAGTTTTGAAATCTATTTTATGAATTTTAGCTAATTCTTTAGCTACCTTTTGGATTTTTTCAATATTCACTTCTTTTTCTTTTATTACATTTCCCTCAACCCAATCAAAAATCATAAAATAATAACTATTAATTTGTATTAAAGCTCCTTTTTCAATAACTCTAGCTGGCAAACATTTTACGCCATGATTTCTTGCTATATTAGAAACATTCTCAGCAAATATATGATTATTCTTAGCGTTTTTTCTTTTCATTACTTTAGGATTTAAAGCTTTTATCACATAAGTTCCTTTTATAGTTTTTACCTTATACAATCTATTAAGGAATCCGCCTGAAATTCTAGTAGGCTTTTCTAGAATTTCTCCATATCCACATTGATTTAATAATGTTATCATAGCATTTTCAAAACTTATATTTCTAAGATTTTCTAACATTTCATAAATCTCTGTACAATTCTCCCCTAACTTTGCTTTATTAAAGTAACTATCTTTATCACCTTTATCTTTACAAAAATCTTCAAATTCATCTATAGCTAGATTAATATTTTCTTCGTTTACTTTATCCTCAAAAATCTTCTTTGCAACATTCATATATCCTCTTAAAGCACATCCTGCCATAGCTTTAAAATATGACTTTTCTTGTAAATTTGACTTTTTATATAATTCCATTGCCATTTCATCATCTATCAATCTAGGATTAGTTATTATAATCTTATTTGTTCTAAAAACTCCATTAAAATCTGATTCGCTAGAAACTTCTATGACTTCCGCATCTTCTGGAATTGTTACATCATAAAGTGTATCTCCTCTTACTAACCATCTAATAATTTTATCTTCAGTTGAAAAATTGAATCCTCCACATTTTTTAGGGTCAATTTGGTTCGGTCTCCATGTTTCTGCAATATTTTCTTTTCCAATTTTATACTTCATTCCTCCAGTACCTGTATTACCAAAAAGAACTTTCACATATTTATTATTATCCATTTTTCCTCCAATTCAGTTATAAAATTTATTACATGCTTTATTATAACATAAACATATAAAATAGGTAAAGACCTCAGAAATTAAATATTTCAAAGGTCCTTTATTTGTTTTATTATAAATTCCAATTTGGAACATACTCTTCTTCATGCTCTCCAAGTTCTTGTATATATCCATTATTAAAGTCTAAAGCATTTATGCAATCTTCTATTTTTTTCCACTCTTCTTTTGTTAATTTTCGATTTAAGTTTTCCACATTCTTTGCCTTATATGTTGGAAAGTATTGGGCCATAACACTTACATATATTTTTTCTGATAAATTTTCTTTAATCCATTTTAAAACTTTCTTGCTATTTTCAATATGATTAGGCAAAACTAGATGTCTTACCATCACTCCCTTTTTCATAATTCCATTTTCATTTAATATAGGAAATCCAACTTGCCTAATCATTTCTTTTATAGCTTTTGTAGCAATCTCAAAATAATTATCTACATTAGAATAAAGTCTCCCTAATCCATTTTCTGCATATTTTAAATCTGGTAAATAAATATCAATATATCCTTCTAACAATTTTAAAGTTTCTATTCTCTCATAAGAATTAGTATTATAAATTACAGGAAGATTAAATCCCTTACTTTTTGCAATTTTAATTGCCTCTACAATTTGTACAGCATAACTACTCGGAGTCACTAAATTGATATTTTCTACTCCCCTATTCTGTTGCTTTAAAAAAATATCTGCAAGTTTTTCTATACTAATCTCATTTCCTTTTCCTTCTTGACTTATTTCATAATTCTGACAGAATATACAATTTAAATTGCAATTAGAAAAGAATATTGTACCGGATCCATTTCTTCCACTAATACACGGTTCCTCAAACTCATGTGTACTTACTAATGCAATCTTAATCTTATCACTCGCATTACATCTACCAATTTTTCCAGTCTTTCTATTCACATTGCATTCATGTGGACATATATTACATCTTTCTAAAGTTATCATTTTTTCCTCTTTTACAATATTCAAATTTGCAAATATATTATCACAAAAAAGCCATATTTTCAACTAAAAAAGTACTGCAAAAATACTGCAACGCATTTTTTATAATTTTTTTAATAAATTTAACTAAATTTTAATTATCCCATAGATATATTTATTTTAATATGGTTACATAGATCGTTTTTACTATTTTTTATCTCAATTTATACTGCAAAAGCTATGCAACCACACAAAAAAAAAGTTTACTTTAATTAATTAAAATTTAGATTGCTTGGTAATAATTTTTTATATAAGTTTTAGGATTATATTTAAAACAAACCTTTAAATAATTCCATCCAAATTCAAAACAATTCCTTTTATAAGAATCTAAAATTCTTAAAACACCTAATCCTGAATTGTTTGATAATCCTATACTCTCAAATATTTTGCTAAGCAATGGATTTCTACATAAGGATATTCCATCAAAAAATTCTCTTTGAGTCATACTTAAAATTAATCCACCTGCAGAAGTTATTTCAATTCTATCAGAATAAATTTCTACAATTGGAGCATCTCCAAAAGAATAATCATTATGTACAACTGCATTAATGAAAGCTTCTTTTAAAGCTTGTTTATCGATTTTCTCTCTTTCTTCACTATATGAAATATCGTCAATTTCAAGTTTTTCTAAAACTTTATTAACAGCAGTAATTAAAGAACAATTACTATATTCATAACTGTTAATTATCTCTTCATTTGTAGTTCCTGCATATTCAATTATTTTTAAAGCTACATCATTTTGATCTGAAAGTAAAAAGGCATTATAACTATATTTGCCATTATCTGTCATAAACATAGATTTTTTGAATTTAAAATCTCTCAATTTCTTACCATAATATTCTTCGAACTCTTTAAAAGTAAGATCATTTGTTGGAGCTTCTACTCCTTGTAAATCTTTTACTTTTTTTGTTTTTGTTTTTAAACTTACATTTAATCTCATAATTGAACCCTCCAAAAAAATTTGTCATAAAACTTCTGTGTATAACCTTGTAAAATCTTTTGTAAAGTTTTACACAGGATTATACTTTTATCATGAACATAAATGCTTTTTCAATTCTTATTTTCTCCAAATTTACCGGTAAATAATAGGAACAAATCGAATTATGTCCTATTTTTATTATATTTTCTCAAAATTTCTTATTTTTTCTTAATATTTTTCCATTTTTTGGCTATTTTTAATTTTCATCCAAAAATTTTTACAAATTATGACAAAATTTTACAATTAATTTTTTATATTTTTTAACTTTGAACAAAAAAAACAAAAATGTAATAGAAAATATTTAATCCATTGTATTAGAAATCTAAATTTTTTACTGGTTGGCGACACCGTCATTGGCAGGAAAAACATTAATGTACAATGTACAAAGTGACGGAAAAATAGCATCAG
>CANQPF010000068.1 GCA_947625665.1 uncultured Clostridia bacterium
TAGTATCTAGCGGCATAACCACCTATTATTTTTTAATTTTTTATTATTTTTTAAGTAGCCTTTTTGGCTTGATAGACTGTTTTCAAATTTTCTATTTTTTTAAAATACATTCATTTTACTGGATTTAACTTATACGACTTTTTTTCAAATTTTTTTAGTACTGCAAAAATACTGCAATAAAACTATATAAAGAAAAAAACAAAAATTTTTTTAGATTTAAACATTATAAATAATATTATAACTAGTCAATTTATATTGCAACGGTTAAATCCTTGATACGTGCGGCATACAACTGATTTAATCGTTAAATTTTTAATAACTATATCCAAAGTTTTTATAAAATTAAAATACTGCAAAAGTACTGCAAAAAAAAAAGATGTATCAAAATTAATACATCTTTTTCTTTATCGAAATAATCTTGTTTTTACATTCTATTAAATTATTTTTTAATTCTTGATTTTGATTATTATATAATTGTTCTAATTTTTCTTTTTGTTTTGAACTTAAGTTTTCAATTGATCTTTTTATGACTTTTTTATCAAAGTTGGACTCTTTTATCTCTTTCTGAATATTTAATAAAATTTTTTCATCCGGGTCTTGTTGAATTCTTAACCTATTAAAAAATTCGTTATTATTCATTTTTCTCCTCCAACTTTTTTTAATCTTTACCTTGAGTTTTTACATCTTCTTGTATTTGTTCTTCATATTCGCTTAATAATTCTTGAGCTTTAGTATTTTTATCTTCTAACTCTTCATTTTGTTTTGCTATATTATATATTGCATCTATAAATCCTTCATTTAACCTATTTTGTATTGTTGAAATATCATCTGATTCTTGTCTTACTTGTTCTATTAATTTTTCTAATTCTTCTTTTTCTCTTTTCTCTTTATATCCTTTACTCTCTTCGTCTTCTTCTGTTCCTAAAAATCTAGAAATTATTATATCTGTATCAAATGGAGTTATTCCTTCATCATAACTAAATACTTCATCTGCTTCTTCCTTATTTTCAGTAAGTTCTCCACGAGCTAATGCATTAGTTTCAAGAACATCATATAAATTTGGCATTTCACTATTCACACAAGAATAAGCAGCTGATGTAGCACTATTTAGAGCATTTTCCACATTGTTAAGTTTAAAACTTCCTGATACACTCATATCTGCCCATATAACTTCTCTAGTCTTTGCATCATATATAAAAGGCATCATTGTTACAGAAGGTGCTTTTATATCTATTATATTTTTTACTGTTAAAGGTTCAAATATTTCTCCTGTATTTGGATAAATATATTCATCATTATCATCATAACTGTCATGTTCTCTTTCTAAAAAAGGCTCTTCTCTTTCCATAAATCCAAATTTACAATTATTTTTAGAAAAAGGTTCTCCAGAATAACTATAAACTTGAAATACAACATATCTTCCACCTATTTCTTTTAACTTTTCAGTATCAATATCAATAAATTCACTTTCACCTTCATGTCCATTATCTCTTTGATATGTAATATCCCCTGAATGTCTTCCTACTGAATCTATTAAATTAGTATAAGATATATGTGTATTATAAGACCAATCATCATTCAATACTATTGCAGATAAATCGTTATCAGTATCTTCTTTCCACCATATAAATCCTCTTAACACATTTTTATCTTTTTCTGTCGGTATACGTGAACCCCTTGTCATTGTTTTTGAACTTTCTGTCAAATTACGCATAACTAATGGTGCTTTGTATCCTTTTAAGTCATCTGATATATATACTTTTCCTAAGTCGCCTTTATCTTTATATTCTTCTATTAAAGCTCCCTTACAAATTTCTCTTATATCTTCTGCTAATTGATCATCCATAACCTCTAAATCTGTTTGTTTTGAATAGGCCTTAGATATTTGTCCTTTTGGGAAGAATACTCTATATGGTCTATCTTCAGTTCTAGCTTTAAAATGTTCTCTTAAAGTTAATAATATTTTTGGATCTACTTCTGATGCTACATTTGAAAAAGCTTCTTTAACTAATTCTATATCTTCTGGATTTTCACTTTTGCTAGCTATTCTTAGTATTTCATCTAACTTTCTAGCAAACATACCTGGCTTTCTTTGTAGCAATTCAACAGTCTCTTTTATATTTCCGTCTTTAATACTCTCTTCAACTTTACTTGTAAATGTTTGTGCATACTCCCCATCTCTAATTTGATTAATAGCTTCTGACGTCTTAGGGTAAATTGGATTTCCGTCTTTGTCTTTATATTCATCTACATGAAGATATCTAAATAGATTTTTAAATTCTTCTGATCTTTCTGACATAGTTCTTTGTAAATTATTTGTATCTTCAAATAATGATAATATAAATCTTCTTTGTTTTCTTGGTAAAGCTTTAAATCTTGGACTTTCACTTAAACTTATGTCACCATCTGAAAGACCTGTATACATTCTTAATATATCTGTTGCTGTTGTTATACTAGGCTTTAAAGCATAAGCATCTTTTATTGCTTTATTTTGGGCTCTATTTTTTGCTTTTGACTTTTCCTTTGGTGATAATTCATAATAATCTTCTGGTAAATATTTAGAATCATTTAATGCTTGCATCATTAAAAAAGCTAAGTTTTCTTTATTTGTTACTTTTTCTGGCAAAGCTTTTTTCCAGTTTTCTTCTTGCATTAATTCTTCTAAATCTTTTCTATCCTGTTGTGAATAAGCAACACTTGAATTTAAAAGATTTGTTAAAATGCTTTCCCTATCTTTCTCATCAGCTAAATCTAAAATTTGTAAGTTTAAATCTGAAATATCTAATGGATTTCTTTGTTCTTTTTCCCATTTAGGTTCTGGAAAGATTTCTTCTACATCTAGATTTGCATGATGAATATCTCTCCTAATATAATGTAATATTTCATTTAAATATAGTTCTACTTCACTCATTTTCATTACTTGATCTGGAAAGTTTGGATAATATGGATTATATTCAACATCTGCTCCTACACTTTCCTGCAATTTAGGTACAATCCATTCATTAAATCTTGTTAAATATTCAACATCCTTTTTTTCAAGGGCTTCAAATAATTCTTGTGAAAAAGAATATCCTAATGATTGTATATTCGCACAAATTGTTGCTACAAGTGCTGTATTTAATTCTTGTTCTTTTGTATCTTCTGAAGTATCTACTTCAACTTTATTCCTTCTTCTTAATACAATATCTTTTACACTCATATCATTTCTCCTAAAAAAAAAATTACCCCGGTAATAACTACCAGGGTTAATTTGTGGACAGCGAGGTTTCTAATTTCACATCTTTTATTCATTTTTTTGTTGTATAATAGAAGGAAGAAATCCTCTTAACCACTGGCCTATAATCAAGCCTGCATCTACTATAACATAATATTTGATTTATGTCAATAATTTCTGTAAATTTTTTTAATATTTTTACTTATTATTACTTTTACTCTTTATTTTCTGTAATTTCTCTATAGCATTTAGATATTATTTCTGGAGTTTTCAAAGTTAGTGCTTCTTCAAAAGTTTGTGTTCCCCAATGTGATAAAAATTTTCCATCTCCAACATTCCAAATTCCTTGAGCTCCATAACATATTGCATGGACTCCCTGTTTTATGCAAAGCTTAAATATATCTATTTGATCTTTTTCATAAAACTTACCATGTATTCCTTCGTAATATGGTTCCAAATTTATAACTGGAACTCCTGGAAACTTCATTTTTGATTCTCTTATAATTTTAGAAATTTCTTTTTTAGAATTTTCAGTATGTCCACTTTGAAATGTATTTGCAGATAAAAGTTTTTGATTTTTTATTAATGAAAAACTTGTGTTTCCAGGCATAGTATGAACTATTATAGGCTTATTGGTCTTTTTACTTATATCTTTTAAGACTTTTTCCCATTTAATTATCCTTTTCTGTTTATCATTTTTAGTATTGCATCCTATATCTATTTCTCCTGTTAAACAATAAATAACATTTAAGTTATCAAATACTTTTATTAATTGATTCCACCATTTCATCATGTTTTTAGTTCCAATCCAATTTATTTGATCTCCCCATGCTCCATAAATTATTGCTATAAGATTATTTTGATTCATTATCTCTATTCTTCGCTTTGCAAATTCTAAATATTTATAATTTACTTTTCCTTCTTTGTCAAATGCAGTTCCATAAATACTTTTTGCATTATTATCATCTATATTTACTTCTGGTGGTATTCCTACTACTATTTGAGCTGCCGTAAATCCTTGGGCTGACCTTTTTTTTACTAACTTTAAATAATCATTATCATTTAATCTATTTGTTAAAGCATACCACCATGTATCTGCTAAAAAGTGTGGTATTTCCATATATATGCTCTCCTTCATTTAAAAAATAAGAATCTTACCAACTTATGCAATCAAAGATTGCAAGTGGGTGCCCCAGAACCTTGTTGTCTACTACAATAAAGGCTTAAAGTGTTATTGCCACTCTAAGCCTAAAACACAAAACAGATAACAAATATATATCACTTAATACTTGAAATAATTTCTTTTATAATCTTTATAATAAAGATAAGGTATACTATCATTGCTATAAAAGCAATTGCCACTAACATTCCTAGTATTATTCCAATTAGTATTTCAAATATTAACTGAGTTTTATATTGACTAATAACTACTAGGTTAGCATTAAAATCAAATACTATAAATCCTTTATTACGTTCAACAGAAGTTAATTTTATCTTTCCAATTTCTTGTGATTCAATTAAAATATTCTTCCGTTGATTTTCAATAAGTTCACCAGCTAATTGTTTTGAATATACATCATTTGCAATTTCTATGTATTCATTGATCTCATCTTGTGTAAAAAATGAAGGTTTATCTAGTTCGTATGCAAATACTCCACCTAGTATTAAACCTAAAAGTATTACACCTAAGCTCAATATCATCATAGTAATTTCCGCTAGTGTATATTTGTCGTTTCCGTTTTCCATTTTCTTTATTCTCCTTTCCTTAAGTCTAAATTTTATTGTTTTATTAGGAAAAAGTTTCCTATACTAGAATAAAGATTTTCTCAACATAATATAATACATTTATGTTTGTAAAATTATACAACATTTTGCTGATTTTTTCAAGTTATATGTAATTTTTACGAACATATTTTTTATTTTTTTTAAAAAAGTATTGACAAAAAATAAAAATGAATATAAAATATGTTTAGTTGATACGAACATTGTTTTGTGAAACATATTTTTGAGAAGGAGTGGTAAAAATGAAAAAAATAAATACAAGAAATAACGTAATAACATACGTTATAAACAGAGTTAGAGATAGTAAAGACATGTATATAACAGTACAAAATGGCGAAGTAGAAATTATCGCTCCGTATAATTATTCTAACAGACAAATACAAAAAATAATAGAAGAAAAAAAAGATTGGATTTTCAAAAAAATTGAAGAATATAATTTTAAAAATAAAAATGCTTTTAATGGAATTGAAAGAAATCCTATAAAAATTTTAGGTAAAGAATATAAAATAAAAATTCAATATAAAAACATAAAATTAGCTGAATTAGATGTTGAGGAGTCAAAAATAATAATTACTTTAGGTAATATTTATAAAAGAAAAGATAACAAAAAAGTTCTAAAACTAGCTATTGATAAACTTTATGAAAGTATAGCACCAAATGAAATTGAAAGAGCTATGGAAAAAACAAGAATTTTATTAGGCTATGCCCCTGAAGATTATAAAATAGAAAAGATGCAAAATTTATATGCTAAATGTATAAAAAATATAATTATTATAAATCCTGAAATAGTAAAATTTAATAGAGAAACTATAGATAAAATTATATTAGAACAATTTTTAAAACTAAAAAAAAAAAGAGCAAATCTGTAAGCCGGGTTCTGTCATTTAAATCATTTAAAATAGTCATTTATCTAGAGTATATATTGCTATATACTTCAAGCCACACAGGTAAGAAGGCGCCGAGCAGGCTTAATCTTCTAATTTAGGTGTTGCTCCAGATGGGGTTTACATTGACCCATTATGTCACCATAACGGCGGTGAGCTCTTACCTCGCCTTTTCATCCTTACCTAAAAAATTTAGGCGGTTATTTTCTGTTGCACTTTCCTTAAGGTTTCCCTCACTAGACGTTATCTAGCATCTTTGCTCTATGGAGCCC
>CANQPF010000069.1 GCA_947625665.1 uncultured Clostridia bacterium
TCAAACTCAACTTTTCCACTAACTTTTGTATATTCAGGATTATTTAATATCACATTTGCAAGAGTAGATTTTCCTGCCCCATTTGGTCCCATTATTACATGAGTTTCTCCTTTATTAATATTTAAGTTTAATCCTTTTAAAATTTCCTTCTCCCCTACGTTAACATGTAAATCCTTTATTTCTAATAACTTGTCCATATTTTTCGTTCCTTTCTAAATTATATAACTTATTGTTATTATGCACATTCATTAAAATTTAATAATATTATTATAAAACAAAATCATTAAAACTTCGATTTTGCTCTATTTTTGTTTACCCTTTAATAAAAGCTTTTTTCAAGCCTCTATTTTTCATAGTAAATCACTAGGAATTATAACATATATTTCCTACTTTTGCAATAGGAA
This sequence comes from uncultured Clostridia bacterium, assembly GCA_947625665.1. Taxonomy (GTDB): domain Bacteria; phylum Bacillota; class Clostridia; order TANB77; family CAG-508; genus CAG-269. The sequence goes on from CANQPF010000069.1 coordinate 405, forward strand.
TTAACCATAACATTTTAATAAGAAATTCTTTTACTATATTATTCTCTAATAATTAAAAGAGAAACTATGTATCAACTCATAGTTTCCCCTATTTAAATTTTAAAATAGATTAGAATGTGTTTCTAAATCAACTAACAATAATACCATTTTCCCCTTCTCTATTTTATATATTAAAACTAAATCAGGTAATATATGGCAATCATATAAACCTCTATATTTACCTTTTAACGGATGATTACGATATTTGGGTGGTAATGTCTCTCCTTTTGCTAACATATCAACTACATCATAAACTAAATTAACATTAATTCCGTCTTTTTCTTACTTTTTTTATACTTTGTTTAAATCTTGTTGTTATTTCTATTTTATACAATTCTAGTCTCCTTCTAAAGCTTTTTTTAAATCTTCTACATTTTCAAAAGTTCTATTATCTTTATCTTTTTCTATTTGTTCAATATCTAATTTGCTATAATCGTGTAAATGACCATATTCACATATATAAGAACCATGTCCATCATTTAATTCAACTGCTTTTTTTATTTTTAAATCAAATGGTATACCATTATTTAATTTTATTTGATGTAAAAACATATTTATTGCTTCACTTAATGATATTCCTAAATTATCTAATATTGGTTTTATTTCTTTTTTTATATCATCATTTATTCTAACAGTAGACATATTTATTCACTCCTTTTATTATTCTGTATACATTATATCACATTTTGTATACAAAATCAACAATATTCATATATTATTGTATGCATTTTTAATATAATTGATTCACTTCAGTCTACAAAAAACGTTCGACAAATCGCAATAAAATTCTTATTATGTTTTAATCAAATCAGCTAAAGTCTTGCTATCTATATATTCATTAATAACATCGTCAAGTCCCTTCCAAAATTCGTAAGTCAAACATCCTGCTTTTTTATCACATTCTGCCTCTTCTTTAACACAAGTAATAGGTGCTAAATCTCCTTCGGCAGCTCTTAATATATCTCCTACTTTATATTCTTTTATTGGTCTATTTAATTTATACCCCCCATTGTTTCCTCTAGCAGTTTGCAAAAGATTGTGTTTATTCAATAGGGAAACAATTTGTTCTAAATATTTAACAGAAACACCTTGTCTTAATGAAATATCCTTTAGTGAAATAAATTCACCTGTATTATTCATAGCTAGATCAATCATTACTCTTAAGGCATATCTACCTTTTGTTGAAATTTTCATAACTACATTCCTTCCTTCATCTTTTTACTTTATCACTTTTACTGTAAGTTTTTATCACTCTAATAATACTCTTTGCTTGGTTATTTGTTGCTCATATCGCAGTCTTTTTCGTGGTCGTTTATTATTCCAATAGCCTGTAGATAAGAATAAATTATTGTACTGCCTACAAACTTCATTCCTTTTGATTGCAAATCTTTTGATATTTTATCAGACAATTCAGATGTCGACCTTACAATTTCATCTTCATATTTTATAACTTTATTATTTGTAAAATGCCAAATATAATTACAAAATGAACCATATTCTTCTTGAATTTCTATAAATTTTTGAGCATTGTTTATGGCTGAATTTATCTTTAGTCTATTTCGTATGATTCCTTTATTATTAAGCAATTTGTCAATCTTATTTTGATCATATTTTGCAATCTTTTTATAATCAAAATTGTCAAAAGCTTTTCTAAAACTTTCTCTTTTATTCAAAACACATTCCCATGATAGTCCCGCTTGAAAAGACTCCAACATCAACATTTCAAATAGATACTTGTCATCGTAGCTAGGTACTCCCCATTCTTCATCATGATATTTAATATAAATCTCATTCTTATCATTAACCCATTTGCATCTATTCATAAAAAACTACATTCCTTTCTTGGTATGGTTGAATGCATATTTTAGCACATTCTTTTAAGGTTTATTTTTCTTTCCAGTTACTAATACTAAAAATACAATTGCTATTAAAACTACAGCAACAATTACAATGACTTTAACATTTGAGCTTTTAGATTCTGAATTTTCGTTGTTAGTATTTGTTTTTGAAGATAATTTAATACCATCCTTTGATAAAGATTCTATACTTTTATTTAAAACAATATCATCAGTTATATAAAATTCATTTAAGGCTACTCTAGTATCTTCACTTATTGTAGCATTATCTTTAACTGTAAATTCAAACTGTGCAATTACTGTATTTGCTGAAGCTTTGTCAGATATTCCAACTATTCTTTTAGTTTCTGCATCATAAGTTACATCCCATCCATTTTGCCCAGTTACTTCGGCATCACCAAAAACTTCTGAATTATAATCTAAAACACCTTCAAAAGCCATTACATTGCCTTCATCAACACCTGTAAACTCACCTAATTTAAGCTCAAGTTTATACTTTTCATTACCTTTATGTATAGAACTCTCTCCTTCTAAAGTAACTTGTACGTCTACTGCCTCAGAATTTTCTGAACCTTCTTCTTGTGTGTTATCTTCTGCTTGTACTTGTGGTACATTTAAAAAAGTTACCATGCATAATATCGTTATTAAAGTTGTTGCAAATAGTTTTTTCATATTCTTTTTCCTCTCTTCCTATATTTTGTGTTTTGAATTTTTAATCATAGTAATTATATAGGATTTGAAAAGAATTTGCAATAGAAAAAGTTAGCTTGAAAGTTATTTTCTTCTGTGTTGCTTCTGATTTAACGATTTTGCTAACCTCAGCAAAATCGTCAATAATATTTTTATAAAGTATTGTTTTTAGGATAAAATTATGATATTATTATGATAATTTTAATAACTAAGGAGTGATTTATAAAATGATTAATATTAGACCTGTTTCAGATTTGAGAAATAAATATCCAGAAATCGAAAAGTTAGTTCTAAATGATGGTGAGCCAGTATATTTAACCAAAAATGGTTATGGTTCAATGGTAGTAATTAGCTTAGAAAAGTATTCAAAATTAATAAATGAAAAAAAATATAATGAATATATTGAAAAATGTTTAGATGAAGCTGATAAAGAAGCCGATAATCCTAATACTAAATACCTTACCCATAAAGAAGTATTCGATTCAATAAGGAGGAAACTAGATGAACAAAAAGATTAAAATAATATATCTTCCCTTATTTTATAAGGACTTAAATCAAATTATAAATTATATTAACTATATAAAAAATTACGTAGTATTCTACACCGTGGAAAACTACGTAATGGAAATAAGAAGAATTTTATATTCAAAACGAAACTTCAAAAAATTAATTTAATCATAAAAAACTATTTTTTTTCAATTCAATATTTTTATCCTTTAAACTCTCCCCCATTTATATGCATAACTTGACCTGTAACATAAGAAGAATCTGCGCTAGCTAAGTAAATGAATAACGGTGCAATTTCAAATGGATGACCAGCTCTTCCCATTGGAGCATCTGAGCCTAATGTAGGTATTTTTTCTTTTTCCCAACAGGCAGGTTGTAAAGGTGTCCAAAAAACTCCTGGCGAAACCGCATTTACTCTAATGTTCTTGTCTGCAAGATTAGTTGCCAATGACCTTGTAAATCCTACTATTGCCCCTTTAGTTGTTACATAGTCTATTAATTCAGGCTCTCCTTTAAATGTGGTAATAGATGTAACATTTATAATACTTGATCCAGGTTTCATTTCTTTTAATGCTCTTTTAGTCAAATAAAACATTGAATATACATTCGTTTTCATAGTAAAGTCGAACTGTTCGTCAGTTATATCTAATAAACTTTTTTGTTGATACTGGACGGCTGCGTTGTTCACTAAAATATCTATTTTTCCAAATTCATTCATAGTCGTTTCCACAATTTTGTCACAAAAGTTAGTATCTTTTACATCTCCTGCTAGTAATACGCATTTTCTACCCATTTTTTCTATGAAAGCTTTTGTTTCTTCTGCATCTTTGTGCTCGTTATAATATGCAATTACTAATGATGCTCCTTCTTTTGCAAAACCTACAGCCACTGCTCTTCCTATTCCAGAATCGCCTCCTGTTATAATTGCAACTTTATTCATCAGTTTTCCAGATGCTCTATAATATGGATTGTTAAAAATAGGCTTCGGTGTCATCAAATATTCCATTCCTGGTTGAACATCTTGATGTTGTGGTGGAAACTCTATTTTATAGTTTTTGCATATTAGTCCATATCCTTCGTCATTTATGTATTTCAAACCATAGTCATCTTGACCGTTGTTGTTGGTATTATAATATTTATAGTTCATAAAAAAATCACCTCAATTATTTATATTCTAAATAATTGAGGTTTGTGAAAAACTAGATATTGTTCAGAATTATTTTTCTAATCCTAACCATATCAGATATATCAACATTCTTACCATCTAAGTTTGCATCAGCTGCCAATTTTTCTATATTATTTAATTGTTTTGTGTTTAATAAAAATCTTCTAATTCTTACTAAATCTATTGAATTAACTCTTCCATCACTACTAATATCTCCTGTAACAATCAATGTATATTGTTTATTTGTGTTGTTTACTGTAAGAATGTCTCCTGTTGCTATCTCATCTTCTTCTGCTAAAACATCTCCATCTCTTTTTATTTCATATTCAAGTCCTGTTTGTATATTTTCTCTGAACTTCTCATACGTTGTACTTGATGTTACTTTCTTTATTATAGATCCTTGTATATCATATACATTTGTTTCTATATCTTTATTTGTATCATTAGGTTTTATTTTTTCTTTAATTTCAAAATTTACTTCTGTTTTATTATCTACCTGATCTATTGCAATCATCTTATATTTTCCAATATCTGAAATTGTATCTCCATTTTTATAATCAGTTTTTAAATTATTATTAAAATACAATTTTATATTATTCTCATCCAAATGGTCATCCTTTACCTTTGGAGAAATAGCACTAGTATAAGTTCTATTGTTTGCAATTCCTTTTATTACTGGTGGTATTTTGTCAATATTAGCAACTCTTGCAATTGCCTCATACTCATTTCCTCTACGGTTATATCTAAATTTAAATTCTCCATTCTTTGTAAATGTATGTGTATTTCCTCCTGAAGTTAAAACTTGCATATTATCCTTAACTGGTAATGTTGCAATTACATTTTTATTAGTTATTTTATCTGCAGTTATTGAATATGTAATATCTCCAATTGGATTTGAATTTACATATTTATTAACCATGTTGCTCAATATTTTTTCTATATATGTCTTTATATATTGTGTTGATATTAAATTATATTTTTTCATATAATCACTTGACTCATTAATTGAATTTAAATAGCCAACTGCAGTATCTTTAAGTTCAACTAAGCCTTGTATATCTAGGTCTGTGTTTTTATTTAAGTTATCATTTAAAGTAGATATTTGCTTTTCAATATCTCCTATATTAACATTAGTTTTTTCTTCACTTAATTCTATTAATCCCTTATACTTTTGTCCTATAGTTTCAATTCCTTTTAATATTTCTATTAATTCATCAGGGTTACTTTCAATGAAAGAATTTCCTAATTTATATGTGTTTTCTAATTCTTCTATTACTTTATTAAAACGTGTATTGTTAATTGTTTTTTGAAGTTCTTGTTTTATAT
>CANQPF010000070.1 GCA_947625665.1 uncultured Clostridia bacterium
TTGTTTTCAAATATACGGCTGCCAAAAGTACACCTATTGCACCTGTTTGGAGAGTTTTTCCTATTGATTCGATAATGCCTGTTAAATCGTGGCTTCCGCCTACTATATATGTATAAACGTGAACTGCTCCAAATATAATAGAAGATACTATTATAGCTACCCAAATACCCTTACGTGTGTTTCCTGATTTTCTTAAAAATCCTTGAAATACTACACCTCTAAATAGGCTCTCTTCAAATAAACCTACTGTAATACATAATATAAAGTAAGATAATTCTTTTAGTAATAGCTCTGTTGAAAATCCGTAATTAAGGATTCCAGGAATAAATATTAACATTCCTAAAATCAAAGCTAGAATTAAAAGATACCTATTTTTGCGTAATGTATCTGAAAAGCCTTCCTTCACGTTTGATAATGACTTTTTTGCTCCCATTAAAATCATAATTCCAATCATAATAGCAGATAACACTATTCGTAATAGTGCCATCATTAAAGGACTATCATTGCTAATAGGTATATATACTATTGAAACTACTCCTATTATTAACCCAATAATTGCTACTAATATTGGATGTTTTCTCATTGTTTTTACCATTTTCTTCCTCCTATTATTTAATTTTTAATTCTACAATCCTGTTTTAGGCTCGTCATCTAATATATGTTGTTTATTACTTTCTTGATTTTGAGTATCTTTTTGACTTTCTGTTGGATTACTTGGATTTTCTTCTTGTTCTGTTTCTGATGGTACAGGCGTAGGTATTGACGCTGTAATTTCTTCAATTTTAAAATGTCTTATATAACCATTGTCCATAGTATATTCTACTTTATAATCAGCATCGTTTTTTATACTATTAGATATACTAATCATATCCTCTTGTGATGCTTTTCCATTTACTGTTAGTCCCCATTTTGGATTGTTTTCTGTTAAGATCTTATTTATCATATTAACAGTACCCAACACTTTTTTCAAATCTTTTCCACTCATTTCAGATGGGTTTTGTGGTATAATCTTTTTTATATCACTATTCCAAACTTCACTTGTATCAAAAGGTATTCCAAATTTTTCATCTGTTGGCATAACTCCAGAATATTCATATTCTAATCCATCTATTGTAAAAGCTCTAATATATCCGTCATCTTTTGTTGAATAGCTTACATTATATGTTTTATTAGGATTTGTTTCTACAAAATAATCGTAAATATATAAGCTAATTAAATCTGAATGTTCATTAACGGAAAACCAATCCTTTTTTTCCATATTTATTAAAGTCATTGTTACAAGAATATTCCCTAATTCTTGTGCATTTTTTTCTGTTGAACCATTTTCATCTAAACCAAATTCTTCTTTTATGTTTTTGTTATATTCTTCTTTTGGCATTGATACATCAATTTCTTGTGCAAATACTTTGAAATTGCAACATACTCCTATTGTTAGTAAAAACACGAGTAGTATACTTGTTATTTTTTTCGTTCTCTCCATATTTTTTCTCCTTTCATTTTTTCTTTTATTTTTAAATGTTAATAACTTTATAATATGCTATTCTGACTGTTTGATAGCATTCACACTTTTGTTATAATGAAAATTAATCTTTAATGTCAATAAAATTTTATCATATTAAATTTTATAAATCAATATCTTTTCGGAACGTTCCACATATTCTTTCCAAATATTCTGATATACTTTTTTGAAAGGTTGGAAAAGATATTGTTATTACCACAAGCTATAAAATTAAGAATAATAGAGATATTAGATACACAAAAGATATCTGCATATAAATTATCCTATAAAGGTGGATTTTCTCCATCTAATATTAGTGATGTCTTAAGAGGAAAAGTGTCAGAACCAACTATTACTACTATTGAGCATAACAAGATAGCCCTATAATGAACTCTACTTTTTGGAGTATAATTCATTATAGGGCTGTTTTTTTATTTTCAAAATGCTACTGCATACTTTTGGGTATTATTAAAACCTAGAAAGCTTGATATATCAGCAATCTAGGTTGATTAATTTGTGGTGCAGATACCCGGAATCGAACCGGGACGAGGTTTAACCCTCGCAGGATTTTAAGTCCTGTGCGTCTACCAGTTCCGCCATATCTGCAAATAATATTTAAACTGGTTTTGTCTTGCGACTTTTAATATTATATAGTTTGATTCTCATTTTGTCAATACATTTTTTTGAAAATTTTTACTTTTTCAGTTATCATTTTCAATTTTAAAATAAACATTCTATACAAAATTGAAAACTCTTGATTTTTATGATAGTATTTATCCATAAACTAAAGTACGTCTAAAAATTAAAATCTTAGTCCCAACTTTAGATATTATATTATATTTTACTAAAGGAGCAAATTAGTTATGAATACAAATTTAGATAAAAACACAAAAAATAATGATAAAATAGAGTTATTAGAAAAAGAAGGTTTACAAGATTATGCTAGATTAAATCCAAACATACTAATAAAATCGACTAATTTAATTTATGCATTAATCGAATTTGCCAAAGAAAGATATAAAACTGATGACTTAACTAAAATTGATTTAAAAAATATCTTCTTACCTAATGTATCATTAAAACGTTTATATGGCACTAGTCCAAATGAATTAAAAGAGCGTTTTCCTTATGGAGATTTAAAAGAAGTTGACTACAATTATGTTATTTCAAATAAAAATCTTAATAGTATAATTGATTTCTCAATAGATGATACTATAAAAATGGGCGAAATTCTAAAACAAATTTTAAATAACGAAGAAGATATTGAAGAAAAATATAAAAATGCACTTACAGAAACTTATGAAATATTAACTTATTTAGAGGATGACAGCTTTTTCAGACTTCCTTTAGATATTATAACTTCTATTGAGAAAAGTCAAAACAAAAACTATAACTTTTTCATTGATGAAAGACTTGATTTTTCAGAGCAAAAAACATCTAAAGAAACAAAAGCTATTTTGTATAATTTATACAGGGATTACATGGCAAATTCAAAAGAAAAACAAAATATTTTAAATAACCAACTTAAACAAATGTTAAATCTAGAAGATATAGAAGAAGCAATTTATAATCCAGAAGAAATATTTAAAAAATAAACTTTTTTCTTGATTTTTAGAAATCTTCATAGTATAATAGTGAACATAATTATCAAAAGGATGTTGGAAAGGATGTTGAACAATGAATAAAATAGCCGAAATTCAAAAAGAACAAATAGAAAAATTTTTCCATACAGTATTTGGAGAAAAAAAATATTTTTCAATAGAAGGAAAATTACAAGAAAAACTTACAGAACAGATAAATGAAATGATAAGAACTGAATTAGAACAAATAAGTCCAGAAGTCAATGATGAGACTGAAATAGTAGTAGATTCTTTTGATGGCAGACCTGGATCCTATAGTGACGGCAGACATATCGATACTAATGGTAATTTAATAAGGAAACCAAAAATCACAATGAATCTTGGACCTTTAGATTCAAGACTTGCATTTCAAAACAATGATTATGTTAATGAAACTATACCTCAATTTACTGAAAAATTTGTAAAATATATCTTTCATGAAATACAACATTTAAAACAAGACTTAATAATAAATAAGAATGAAAGTTCTAGAGATTTAATAACATTAACGTGTGATAATGCCATAGATAAAAGATCTCATGATTTTTATAATTCAAATTATTACATTATTGCAATAGAAAAAGATGCACAAAGAGCTTCTTTTGAAAAATATATGGAAATAATGGGTGAAGATCCTAAAACTCTTAAAGACTTTACAATGGAAAATATGGCATATGAAACACAAGATTATAGTGTAGATGGCAAAGTATTGTCAAAAGAAGAAGCTTTTGCTATGAAACTGGATGAACTAATTTGCGAAAAAAAAGATAAAGAATTATTAAAATTATATCCTCCTTTGCTAAAAATATATAACGAAGATTGTACAAAAAAGTCATCTATTGAATTAATTAAAAATTTTGAAGATGAAAAAAAAGAAATTCAAAATGATGAAACAATATTATATAAGGAAAAGAGACTATTAGATTCTCAAGAAATGTATTATGAATTAATTTATAATACATTAGAAGATAAACCTAATGTTACAGATATAAAAAATAAATATGGAAATGAATATACTAATAATTTAATAAAAGATATGATAAAATATTTTGAAAGTGAAAAAGTAAGAAAACTTCAAATAATTGACAATGCTAAAGAACTATGTAGTCCAGAAAAAGTTGTTAAACATGATACAGTTTCTTATAATTTTGATGAAGAAACTTCTAAATATGAACAAAGATATAATAAAAAGATTGATTTATTAAACAGTTTTATAAGAGATGGTCAGTCTGGACATTCTTTTAGAGATTCATTAAAATATACTGTTGATTATACTAGTAAACCTGAAGAATCAGGAAAAGGCGAAGAAACAAAAACTCCAATAAAATATGAAAAAGAAGAACCAGAAGGTTTCACTTTCGACTATTAAACTATTAGAGTGTCTAAATTTTAAAAACTTAGACACTCTTTTTCTATACTTTATTTAATTCCTCTATTATTTTTTTATTGTTTTTAATTACTTTATCTGGAACTTTATCAAGTAATATTTCTCTCGTCATTTGAGCTAGCTTACTATTTGAAAATTCCTTAAATCCAATTTCCTCTCCTATCCAACTTGGTTTTTCAAAATTCATAGCATCTTCTTCAGATGGGAACTCAACTTCTGCTGTTAAAAAATCTTCTAAATAATCATGATATAAATCAATTTCAACTTTAAGATTATTTTGAATTGGTACTACAATTCTCTTTTTATTTACTGTATTAAAAATTTTCTTATTTATCAATTCTTCATACAGTTCTTTAGATATATTACTTTCTATCTCATATTTATTAGCAAAAGATTGATTTCCATTTTCTATATTTCCTTTTGTCTTCACTGTATACACATATTGAGTGTCCCCATTAATTACTATTTTTCTAATTCTTATAATCGTATTTTTATCTTTATATAAGTAAGATTGGTTTATATCCATAACACTTGCAATATTAAGTTTTTCAGGCAATCCTATCAAAAAATATTTTCTTTCTATTTCTCTATTATTTGGTGTACTCATATTATTTTAAAATTCCTTTCTTTTTTACCTAAGTATTTCATAAATTCATAATAAAAGCAAGCCATCTTAATTAATTTCATTCACATCTTTAATTTCAACATCTGTGTAAAAATGTTTTATTATTTCTTCATACCCACTTCCTTGCTTTGCCATAGCATCTGCTCCAGTTTGACTCATTCCCACGCCATGACCATAGCCCACAGTTTGAAAGACCAGCTTGCCCTCCTCATAGGAGACGGTGAAGTTTGTGGACTGGAGCCCCAACAGCGTGCGCAGCTGGGTGCCTTTCACAGTGACGCCGCCTACCTTAGCGGTGAGAACGCCGCCCGCCTGGCTTCGGGTGAGGTCTGAGATCCAGCTGCCGGGCTCCCCGGAGAGATCTGCATCCTGGCATTCGGTGAGAAAGGCCGTGCGGAATTCCTGGGGGTCCACCTCTATCCGCCCATAGTAACGGGGAGAACTCTCCTCGCCGATACTCTCTACACTTTGGAGATAGGGCAGATCGGAGGACCACACATCGCCGGAGCTCTCTGTGCGGCCGGAGGA
>CANQPF010000071.1 GCA_947625665.1 uncultured Clostridia bacterium
GCTTTTTCTAAGGTAGCTTCTTTTTCAAAGGATTTACTTCTTCCTAAAGATCCTTTTACTATTATCTTTTGTCCAATCTTTTCCTTAATATCTGTTTTTAAGTTTGCAATGTCCGCTGCACAAATCATATACAATCACCTACTCCCTTAATATGGCTTCATTATAGCATTTTAGGCGAAAAAAGTCAAAAAAAAGAGGTTCGCCTCATTCCCCTCTTTTTCAGTGTTTTCAATGGATTTACTATTTCGTTTGTATAATATTACATTTATGTTACATTTGTGTTACAAACATGTTTCTTTTTTCATTTTTCCAAAAGATCCTATTCCTCCTATTCCCCTTCTTCCATTCTCTAACTTATCTTCAATATCTCCTATAGTTATAAATTCATCCTTTGAAGTACTTGCTATCTCATTAGCAACTATTAATGGTTCCTTAAAATCTATTAAAATTCTATCAGGTGCTGAAGCAAAATTTGCACCTGCCATAATAATCTTTTCATAACAACTTTGACATGCACCGGCAAATATCGATAATTTTCTTCCTGGTTCATACATTCTCGCTCTTTTTACTGATTCTATAAAATATTTTGAATTTTTATAGTTGTCTATATTGTTAAAACCTATATTTTTTTTCAACATTGAATCATGTCCTGTAATCACTAATATATCAGGCTTATATATTTCAAGTAATCTTTTTACTAACATTGGCTGTTTATATTCTGGTATATTTCTTACTATAACATTTAAACCTAACTTTCTATAAAACCTATACGATTTCTCACTATATCGTCTATCTCCATCTAAATGCAATATTCTTCCTTTTTTATTCTCTTCTCCATTTAGCTGCCTCATTTTATCACCTCAAATATTTTGAGTTATTCTATAATATGTTATTTTTCGAGTTTTTGTGACAAATAAAAGCATATTGACTTTGCTTGTTATATAACATAAAAAAACTCAGTTCGAAATTTATTTCAAACTGAGTTTTTTTCTAAACAAATAATCTTTGCCCTGGGAAAATTAAATCAGGATTGTTAATACCATTTCTAGTAACTAAATCGTTTACCGTTACTCCAAATCTTCTAGCTATACCTGATAAGGTATCTCCACTTTTCACAATATATACTGCTTGATTTATTTCTCTTGCAGGTTGTCTTGTAGAATTTGTAATTTTGAGTTGCTCTCCTGGGAATATTAAATTAACATTACTTATTCTATTAGTTGTAGCTATTTCTTGAACTGTAGTTCCATATACTTGTGCTATTTGGCTCAATGTATTTCCTCTTTGTACTGTATAAATTATACTTCCTGCCTCTCTCGTTTCTTGACCAGGCATATTTGTATTAGTTATTATCTTAAGTACTTGACCTGGAAATATTAAGTTTGGATTTGCAATTCCATTAATCTTTGCAAGTTCCTGATATGTTGTTCCATACCTTTGTGCAATCTCACCTAAAGTATTTCCTGGCTGAACTGTATAAGTAAGTGTTCTTGTATTATATTCATTTCCTGTTGGATTATCAACATTCGGTATTTCTGAAGTCTCCCCTATTAATATTTCTTGTGTAAAAATATTTCTATCTGTATATCCTTCAATTCCTGATATAATTCCCATATCTGTATATTGGAGTCCTATCCATTGATTCCATTGTGTTTGAACATCATATAAACTTTCATAATTTCCATAGTATGCAAGCCATAACTCATAATTGTCCGCAATACTAGCATTAAAAGTATCCTGTGCATTAAATAAATCACTATATACAATTACTGGTTTATTAGTTAATCTCCTTACATTTTCCAAAAATGTTCTTGCAATCTCATTTATTCCTTCTCTTCCAACTCCTCCAAATGTTTCATAATCTAGTACTAGTTTGCAATCTGGAACTTTTCCAGAAATTACAGAAGCAAAAAATTGTGCTTCTTGTACTGCACCTTCAGTTGAAGTTGCAGTTAAATAATGATAAAATCCAACCTTCAGCCCATTTGCCTTTGCATTTTCATAGTTTATATCAAAATACGGATCTTTATAATTTGTTCCTTGACTCGCTTTTATATAAACTATTTGAATTCCATCCGCCGCTACCTGCGAATAATCTATATATCCTTGCCAATTGCTAACATCAATGCCTTCATATCTTTGGTCTGAAGCTGGTTGTATAGCATATGTAGAAGTTGCATTGATCAAAATTGCTATTAGCATAATCATTAGTACAATACCTATCTGTTTAAAATATTTCAACATAGGCTACTCCTCCTTAAAATTCATTTAATAATGTACACATTATTATTTATATATTCTATGTTTGAAATATTTTGAAAGTTAAATAAAAAAGGACTACTCTATGTAATCCTTTTTTATTTCTTATGGAATTTCTACTTTATATTCTGTTTTTTCTTCACCTTTATATAAATAATAAGTTCCACTTGTTATATTTGGATTACTTATTATTAATGTTTTAAACTCTTGTTTAGGTATAGCACTTGAAATTATTTGCTCGTTTTCATCTTTTAAAGAAATCATTATTCCAGCAGATATAGTTTCATTTAATTTAAAACATGCTACTTTTTGTTTTGAATCTTTTTCAGGTTCTTCTAACATATCCGTTCCTAAAACTACTACCGTTCCACCATTTATAACATATCCAGTTTCTGTATCTATTCCTGCATTACCTTCTGAAGTTGATCCCATACAATTTATATCTCCACCATTTATAATCAAATTCTTATCGGAATCTATACCATCGCCGGTTTGCTTTTATATCTATTTCACCTCCATTTATTGTTATTTCTCCTCCATCTCCTACTGCATTAATGCCATCATCTTTACTTTCTATATATAGAACACCACTATTTATAGTTATATTATTGTTTTCTGTTGCAATACCCTTGCCTTCTTCTTGCTTTCCCTTTATTGTTAGCATACCATTTCCTTCAATATTAAGAGCCTTTTTAGAATATAAGCAAGCATCATACTCACTTGAGCCACCATCTGATAAAATATTTGTTGTATTTTCAGCAATCTTAATTGTTAATGCTCCTTCTCCTATGTTTGCAATTGCAGCAGTTTCTTTACTTTCAATATCAACCCCGTTTAAATTTAATATAACATCTTCTGGTGAATTTATTAATAGAGTGTTGCTCAATATTCCTTTTAACTCATATTCTCCACCATTTTTTATTGTTACATTACTATCATAATTATCTAAATTAACTTGATTATCCGTTATTATTTCTCCTTCTTCTATTGCACTTGCTTTTGTTTCTTTACTTATAGATTTATTTTCTCCTTTTATATCTTTAATAATATTATTATATTCTGGGTCATTAACTGCAATTGCTATAACAACTCCTAATACAATAACTAGAATAAGAACAATTCCTAAATATTTAATCGTTTGTTTTTTCATTTTTCTTTCTCCTTTTTTATAAATTTTGTGTTAAGTAAATATAAAATTATATTATATATTGTATCACAACCTTACATATTTATCTACAATTTATTAAAGATGATATTAAAAATATTTATCTTAATAATTATTCTCATAAAGTTATATATTTTTTCATTCTTTTATGATAAAATTAAACAGTCGAAAATATATAAAGGAGTTTTTTATGGGAATTTTATACTTAGTACTGTTGCTATAAGTGATTTAATATTTTGTATAATTTTAGTATTATTACAGGCATTTTTTCAATTTAAATGGTTTAGTCGTATAGAATACTTTACCAATGATGCTGAAGCCCATTATAGATTTGCTTTTGAATTTTTCAAACATTCAAAACTATTATGTGATGGCCTTCCTATTTTTCAGCTTACAAAATGTATACCTGAAACATTCCTTACAGGTGCATATTGTAATGTAGGGATTCTTTTTAAATCATTGTCTCACTTTTTTGACCAATATTCATTTTATAAAATTTTTGAAGTATTTGATTTATGTATGTGGTTTCTCATGGGAACTTCACTCTATTGTTTACTTTCAAAAAGAGCTAAAAACTTTAAACAAAATTTTTTATCCATAATTTTTGGTATAATTTTTGTTTTAGGATATCCACTTTTAGCTTTAATTAGTGGATTTCAATATTTATCTGTTGGTTTGAATATCATAATTAATATAATTATAATTAGTGAACAAAGAGATTCTTCAAAGAGCAATTTGGAACTTTATATATGTTCTTTTTTACTAAACTTTGGGCTTTTCTTTTCTTATGGTTATTTTGTACCTGTTGTATATATATCATTACTTATAAAAGAGATTATAAGAATGGTACATAATTATAAAGAAAAAAATTTACGCTTTGAAAGTCTGGCTTATATACTTTATACATTAATAATTCCTTGTATCATAGGTGTTTTTCACTTTATAGTAAGACCATTAATTCTTAATCTATCTAATTCAGCTTATCTTTCTGCTACTGCTAATGATATTTATAACAGAAATTACACATTTTTTATTTTTATACCTTTTATTATTTATTTTATTTATAAAACTTTCAAAGAAAAAAATTTTTCTACCTTGTCACTTCTAACAATCTCTGAAATTTTATTTATCTTAATTTTATTTATAGGCTATAAATTAGGTAAAGTCTCTGAATATTACTACTATAAGTCTTATTATTTAATGTGGATTCTTACTATTTATATAACCTTTACTATATGTATAGATTGTTTTAAGTATCTTACAATGGTTAATATAGTAGCATTCTTATATATGGTCATGATTCTCGTTTCAATTCTACTAAATAAAGGTTTTATTATTTGGGACGTATATATTGAATCTTCCTCTCATATAATACTTAAACCCGCTTTTATTATTGATAAAGACGAAATAGAAAAACTAAAACATATTAATAGTTTTTCTGACAATTATCAAAAAATAAATTATTTAGGAATAGCTGAAGATATGAGTATTAGTGCTTGGAAGTCCTCTATTTTAAACAGTACAGACTATATGGTAGATTCCTTTGGCTTCCTTTCAACTTTAGATAATTGGATACAAAATGAAGACCATGATATATTAATTTGCTTTAAAACAAACAAATACTATGAAAATCAGCAACTATTTTTAGATAATTATGGAATTACAACTATTCTTAATGATATAGAATATGATAACCCAAATTATACTGTTTTAGAAAATAGTAATGATTTATTAGTATTAAGAAAAAATTTTATTAAGTAAATCTATAAAATAAAATTATTAAATTATTTACTTTGGTTCCATATACTATTTTTCTTTGTTCTAACATTTCCCCATTTTGAATACAATTAAACAAAACTAAAAGTATTCAAAATGGGGGCTGTCTTTATGAGAAGTGTTTCAATAGAAGAACGTGCAATAACTCTTGCACATTATATTATAGATTCAAAAGACACAGTAAGAGGAGCTGCAAAAAAGTTCCGGTATTAGTAAAAGTACAGTACACAAAGATGTTACACTCAAGAACGGTAGCAAAAACACTTCCCCTATTCCTGATAATATCGAAATTAAAGGTGTTTTTATGAGTAAGAAAAATCCTATTGTTAAACTTGGTATGGTAATCAGATAAACATATAAATTTAACTACTTACATTTTTGTAGGTAGTTTTTTATATTCTAGGAAAGTCATCA
>CANQPF010000072.1 GCA_947625665.1 uncultured Clostridia bacterium
GACCAAATAGAAGCTGGTACTTTTATGCTTGCAGCTGTTGCTTCAAAAGGTGATTTATTAATAAAAAATTGTATAACGAAACACTTAGAATCAATTACAGCTAAAATCATAGAAGTTGGTGGAAATGTTGAAGATTATGGAGATAGTATCCATGTATGGAATAACAGAAGACCAAAACATGCTACTATAAAAACTTTACCTTATCCTGGTTTCCCTACTGATTTACAACCACAAATGGGTGTAGTTCTTTCTGTAGCTGATGGTACAAGCATAATTAATGAAAGCATTTGGGATTCTAGATTCCAGTATACGGAAGAGCTTATAAAAATGGGAGCAAAAATAAATGCTCAAGGTAGCAGAGCTTATTTTGAAGGTGTTGAACACTTAGAAAGTGCACCTGTCTATTCTACAGACTTACGTGCAGGAGCTGCATTAATTATTGCTGGAATAGTAGCAGATGGAGAAACAGAAATTTATAACCTAGAACATATTGATAGAGGATATGAAAATATTGAAGAAAAATTTAGAAAAGTTGGAGCAGATATAAACAGAATTATAGAATAATATTCCTATTATTCTTACACTAAAGCACAATATCAAAAGAAAAGAGGACATAAGATGTTTAATTTTTGTAGTCTATATAGCGGAAGTAGTGGTAATAGTCTTCTTGTTCAGTCAGACAATACAAGTATTTTAATAGATGCAGGTGTTAGTTGCAGAAAAATCGAAAACGCCTTAGAGGACTTAGGAGTTTTACCTAATAGCCTTGATGGCGTTTTAGTGACCCACGAGCATACCGACCATGTTAATAGTTTAGGAACATTAGTAAAAAAATACAATATTCCTGTTTTCGTTAATCAGGAAACTCTTGATTCTATGCCTAAGCAAAGAGACAAAATTCCTGAAGAAAACATTAATTTATTCAAAGTTGATGATTATTTCGAAGTTAACGATTTAAAAATAAAACCCTTTAAAATTCCACATGACGCTGCTAACCCTTGCGGTTTTAACATTTTTAATGATAATAAAAAAATTAGTATTGCAACAGATATTGGCGATATGAATAGATATATTTTAAAACATTTGGAAGATAGCAACTTCCTTTTATTAGAAGCAAACTATGATCCAAATGTCTTAAGGTGCTCACCTTACCCTTATCAACTTAAACAAAGAATAGCTAGTCCTACCGGTCATCTTTCAAATTCGAAAGCCGGAAAAACTATTTCTTATCTTTTACAATCAGGCTTAAAAGCAGCTATGCTGGGACATTTAAGTAAACATAGTAACTTCCCAGAACTAGCTTATAAAACTGTTGTAGAAGAATTAATGTCTAATAACTTTAATGAAAATTCTTTGAATCTTTCAGTTGCTTCAAGAGATTGCCATAGTAAAATTGTTAATATATAAAATTTGGAGTGGTGTATAATGCTTACGATTAATGTTATTTGTATTGGTAAATTAAAGGAAAAATTCTTTAAGGATGCAGTTTTAGAATATTCTAAAAGACTTTCTAAATATTGTAAATTGAATATTCTAGAACTTACTGATGAAAAAATTCCAAATAATGCGAACGATACAATTAACAGAGAAATAAAAAATAAGGAATGTGAAAAAATTATTTCTCATCTAAAAAGAGATTCTTACATAATTTGCTTAGATTTAAAAGGGAAAGAATATAGTTCTGAACAATTTTCTGCAAAACTTGACTCTTTATCTATGCAAACAAGTTCTATTACTTTTATAATTGGTGGCTCTCTTGGTCTAACTGATGAATTACTTTCTATTGCAAATGAAAGTGTTTGTTTTTCTAAAATGACTTTTCCTCATCAATTAATTAGAGTCTTTCTATTAGAACAACTTTTTAGAGCTTTTAAAATTTCATGCGGCGAAACATATCATCGTTAATTGAAACAACTTGTATATTTATATATAGAAAAATACAGGGTATCTTATTTATGAGCATATATATTTTTCTATAAGATTATTGACTTATACTGATATTTTATTTTTGACTTGTCTAGTTATAATTTTTATAACTAGTTTTTTTACTGCCAAAAATATAGCTATGAATATTATTATTTTTAAAATATTACTTCCTCCTTTTTCATAAAGAGTATAATATGTTCCTTATGTTATGTCAAGCTGTTTTCATCGCAGATTTCGACATTATTTTGAACTTACCTTTTTAGTACATAATTCGACAAACTATAATACTAGTAATTATCCCTGCAAGATCTGCCATTAAAGCTGCAGCTAAAATATATCTTGTTTTACTTACCTTAATACTACTAGTATATACTGCAATTGTATAAATTGTGGTTTCTGTTGATCCCATAATTGTAGCTGCTATTACTCCTATTCTGCTATCTACTCCAAATGTTTTCATTATATCTGTTGCTAGTGCAATTGACGCATTTCCTGAAATAGGACGTAATAGTGCTAAAGGCATTATTTCTTTTGGAAAGTTTAATAAGTTTAATATAGGAGATAAAAAATTAACAAAAAAGTCTATTATTCCTGAACTTTTTAATAAACTTATTGAAACAAACAAACCTACTAAAGTTGGAAATATTTTTAAGGTAATAGAAAGACCTTCTTGTGCTCCGGAAAGAAAAATGTCGAAAACTTTTTTTCTTTCCATCATTCCATGCATTAAAATTATAAATATTATCATAGGCATTGCAATGCTTGATAAATAATTAATTAATTGCATATTTACCTCCTTTTGTTTTTGTCAGTCAGTTTTATTAAAATTTTTGTACTTGTAATGCCAACTATTGCAGCAACAAGTGTTGCAATCCATACAGGTACTATTATGCTAGTTGGATTTGTTGAACCCAATGAACTTCTTAATGCTATTACTGTAGTTGGTATCAATTGAATTGAAGCAGTATTTATAACTATTAGCATCATCATTGAATTTGATAATTCTTTCTTATTTTTATTTTGTTTCTGCATTGAATTTATTGCTTTTAACCCTAACGGTGTTGCTGCATTTCCAAGTCCTAATATATTAGCTACCATATTCATTGATATCTCTTGAGTTATTTTTTTGTCATTTTTTACCTCTGGAAATGAAAATTTTACCAGCGGTTGGATAATTTTTGAAATTTTTTTTACAAATTTTGTATGTTCTGCAATTTTCATAATTCCACACCATAAACAAAGTGATCCTAACAACGTAATAGATGTAGTAACTGCTTCTTCAGAACCTTTAAAAACAGCGGTGTTCAAGGTTTCTACATCACCAAAAATCATGCTATAAATTATCGAAAAAATGACAAATATTGGCCATAAAAAGTTTAACATTTTGCCTCCTTTTTTGGAAAATTCTTCTAAAATTTTATGCTTTTTTTAAATTTTTTAGTACTTTTTTATTGACCAATTTAATTTTTTATGTTATAGTGTGTGTACATAAAAAATGCATGCACTTTTTTTAATAAAAATTTACAGCGAAAAGGGGGTAATTTTATGAAAGCTACAGGCATAGTCAGAAGAATTGACGAACTTGGAAGGGTTGTAATACCTATAGAAATCAGAAACAAGCTTGGTATAGAAGAAAAAGCACCTATGGAAATTTACGTAGAAGGAAGTTCTATAATACTAAAAAAGTTTGAGCCTAATTGCGTTTTTTGTAATAATACTAAAAAGTTAATTACATATAATGACAAATTAGTTTGCGAAAAATGCATAAAGAAAATCTCTAAAAAATTAGAGGAATAATTAATTAATTTGCATATGAGAGTTTTTGTTGAACCGTGCAACAACATAATTGTACGACAACCTTGTAAAAACTCTTGTATAGATTTTACACAGAGCAAAAATAATCTTAAGTTTTCACTTAAGATTATTTTTGTTTTTAGTATCAAATAAATTTTTTATATATTTCATTCTTATGGACTTTTCGATCTTTCGCTATTTTCTTTATAATTTCTTTTTTGTCTAATCCTTGTTTATTATAATACTCATAGTGCTCTTCTAATGTCATTTTTTCAAAAAAGTCCTGCTCTTCTTTCTCAACTTCTTCTTTGGATCTCCCTTGAATTACAATTACCATCTCGCCTTTTAAATTTGATGTATCTTGTAATATTTCATTTATATCTTTTCTTATATATTCTTCATGTATTTTTGTTAACTCTCTTGCTATTACAATTTTTCTATTTTCTATGATTTTAGCTAAATCTGTTAAAGTCTCTTTTATCTTGTGCGGTGCTTCATATATTACTATTGTTTTTGTTGATTTAGTTATCTCATCTAATTTTTCTTTTCTATTTTTCTTGTTTGTTGGTAAAAAACCAAGAAAAGTAAATTCGCTTGTATCTAATCCTGAACCTATTAACGCTTGTATACTTGCACACGCTCCTGGTATTGTAATAACTTCTATATTTTGTTTGATCGCTGCTTTTATTGCCTCTTCTCCTGGATCTGATATTCCCGGTGTTCCAGCATCTGAAACTAAGGCAATATCTTCTCCTCTTTTCAATTTTTCTATTAATACGTCTGTTTTGGTTTCTTCATTATGTCTGTGATAACTTATTAATGGCTTTGAAATACCAAAATGATTTAATAACTTTAATGTGTGTCTTGTATCTTCTGCTGCTATTACATCTACTTGTTCTAGAGTTTCTATTGCTCTTAATGTAATATCTTTCAGATTTCCTATTGGCGTTGCAACTATGTACAATGTTCCTGTTTTATTTTCCATCTTTTTCTCCCTTTTCATTTGATATATAAATTATATAATATTATAAATCTTATTAATCTGATTCGTATACGTACCATTTTGATTATATACATAAATGTTTTGCTCAACCTTCATAAACGGGTTTGCATTTTTTATACCTTCTATTAAAACTAATTTAGCATTCTCTGCCTTTTTATCATCATAAGCATGTGAATATACAAATTTTATTCTTTTTGGCTCTATTTTATATTTTCGCATTAATTCCATTATATCCACTAATCTATCTGGTCTATGAACCATGAAAAATTGTCCTTTGTCCTTTAATATTTTTTTTGTTACTTTTATAAAATCTTCTAGTGTTGCTGTTGTTTCAAATTTTGAAATATATTTTTGTTCATTTTCATTTTTTAATCCTGTTTCTTTCTTTTTGTATGGAGGATTTGTTACAACTACATCGACAGAAGCCTCTTCTATTGATATATTTAGAATGTCATCATTTATTAATTCTATTTTATTTTGCAAATTATTTAATTCAATGTTTCTTTTAATTATATCTGCCATTTCGGGTTGCTTTTCTACACTTATTATTTTTCTTGCATTCGTTTTTGCAGAAAGTAAAATAGAAATAATTCCTGTTCCTGCTCCTAAGTCTACTACTGTTGTATTTGACTTTATATTTTTTGAGAAGTCTGACAATAAAATGCTATCCATACCAAAACAAAACCATTTTTTATT
>CANQPF010000073.1 GCA_947625665.1 uncultured Clostridia bacterium
GAGATAGAGGTGACGGAGGAGAAGCTCCTCAAACAACATCAGCAGATAGATCAACAGATCCAGGATATAGCAATGACTTATATTTCCCACATCAAGATACAAGTGAAGGCTCAGATGGTTACTGGTTGTCAACACCATCATTGGCAGGAAAAACATTAATGTATAACGTACAAAGTGACGGAAAAATAGCATCAGCAGAACATTCAGTAAAAACTAAATCAATAAGACCAGTTGTAGCATTACCATCATCAACAGTGGGACAAAAGAATACAGAAGGAGTATGGCAATTAGGAACCTCAGCTTCAGAAGCAATAAAGCCAACATTCCACTTAAGTACAACAGCTTGGACAAGATCAGTAACAGTAACATTAGGATTCCCATATTTAGATGGATTAAAAGTAGAATACAGTTTTGATGGAGATGATTACTCAACATATACAAAACCATTTGAAGTAACATTAAATGGAGAAATATATGCAAAGACGACAACAAAAGAAGGAAAAACAATGGTAGCTTCAATGAATATAACAAATATAGATGAGAATGCTCCTGAAATAAAAAGTCTAACAGCTAGTAATCAAGGATTTAGTGTAATCACATTTACAGTAGATGCACAGGATAAAGAATCAGGAATACCAGAAACAGGAGCATATAAATGGTATTTAGATGATGAATCAGAACCAAAAGCAACAACGAATGAACCTACATATACTTATACAAGTTTGCATGATGGTAAAGAAACTCATAAATTTAAAGTAGAAGTTGTTGATAATATCTCTAACAAAAATGAAAAAACAGAAAGTAAAACATTTACAGTAATAAAACCAGCAAATTATGGTGATAAAATTGAGTATAGTGCAAACGGTAAATCGGACTGGAAGCTGTTTTATGCGGATAAAGACTATGTATATATAATCTGTACGACACCGATTTCGGCAACTCAAGTTCCAAGTAAATTAAAATTTTCTAAATCTTCTGACGTAGATGGGTTTGCTTTAGTATCCTGGGAGGGATCGCAACCTCCACAGCGCTCGCTAGCAAGTATATCTAAATTCGATACATCAGAGATACTTCTTAGATATTTCACAAAATATAAAGATATAAATACAATAAATAATAGTAATAGTGCGGCTGCTGCTTTATTGGATCCAGACAACTGGAATACTTTTGTAAACAGTGATATTGCCGAAGAATGCGTCGGGGGTCCGCCACTTGAATTATTCGCAGCAAGTTGGAACATGAAACATCCTGGGGATGAGATAAATTACGAGGTATTATCTACTGGGTATCAGCTGCCAGGAGGTACAGGCAGCATAGCGGTTAAGAATATCGACGATACATATTTCTACAATAAGCGCTATATCGCTATACCAGCTCCTGCAGCTAACTTGTATAACAATGGTAGAAACGCAATCTTCGATACCACAGGTACAAATACATTGAGAGCGGGATGCCATATTTACACAGGAAACGGAACACATGATCACTTAAGGCCAGTAGTTTGTCTTAAGGGGACAAATGCTTTCTCAGTCACTGGAGGGTCTACGTGGAAGCTGAATGTGTGATAAATAGTGGAACAAGATAGCCCAGTCTAAAGAAGAATATACGTCAGATTTCCAAATTCCTGTGATAACCCTATCGTCGCAAAGAGTTGGAGAGAGTAAGAAAAATATACGTGCCAAACTATTGCATTTATTTAAATGCGCGGAAGACACTGTCGACGTACATAGCAACGACCACTCGAGAAGACGGTGGATTGGAAAACAATTTGCCGGTGTACGACAAATAGACAACTAGATGACCGATCTGATATGATAAAAGTATTACACAGGTCAGATCCAGAAAAGGTAACACCGTATGGGCGATAACAGTATTAAATTAATAAAAAATTTAATATCAGTTGCCAGAAAATGGTAGTATAGTAACACCATTTTCTGGTATTTATATTGCCATTTTCTGCTTTCTATTTCTTCTAATTTATCTTTTAATCTATAAGATTGCCCTGATATTTTTTATTACACTAGAATGATGTAAAAGTCTATCTAATATTGCGTTTGCTAATGTATTATCACTAAATTTTTCACCACATTTTGAAAATGGTTGATTAGTTGTTATTATTGTTGAATTTTCTTCATATCTTTTTGAAATTAGTTGAAAGAACAAATTTGCTCCATCTCTATCAACTGGTAAATATCCTATTTCATCAATTATTAATAATCTATATTTACAATATTGCTTTAATCTCTGTTCGAGTCTATTTTCACTATGTGCTTTTTTTTATTGCATTATTAAATCATGAAATGAAATATGTTAAATATCTTCTTTTGGTTGCTACTATTCCTAAACTTATGGCTAAATGTATTTTTCCAACTCCACTTGAACCAACAAACAATACATTTTCTTTATTTTCCATAAATCTTAAACTCTCTAATTCTAACATTTGTTGCTTATTTACTCCTGGTTAATATGAAGAATCAAAATCTTTTAATTCTTTTTCAAATGGAAATCCTGCAACAGATACTTGTATTTTAAAAGTTCTTTCATCTCTATATTTTATTTCTTCTTTCATTAATCTATGTAATATATCTACTATTGATATATCTTGAGTTTTTATAATTTCTAAATAGTTGGGTAAAAACATTACCATTTTATCTAATTTTAATGTTTCTAAATTGTTCATTAATTTATTGTAATTAATCATTTTTTCTTCATCTCCTAACTTAAAAATATATCCATCTTTCTTAAATTTTCTTCTATAAACTCATCTACTTTTTCATCTGATTTTAATAATAGAAAAAACAATTTTAAAAAGCTATTTAAAGATACATATACAGAAGATATTATAAAGATAATGGAAGATCAAGAAATAGAAAAGAAAAAGCAAAAAGAAATTATACCGATAATGAAAGAAAATTATGACGAGTATAAATTTTCAGAAGATGCAAAAGAAAGCTTATTGAAACAAAAAAAGAAGAATCCAAAGAACAGTTGCTAGAATATAGCCAATTTGAAGAAATTAAGAATATAGAAAAGTTTAAAAAATATACGGTAATAGCAGTAAATGATAAATTGTTTATAGACGAAGTATAAAAATTAAAAAGAATCTAAGTTTATTATTGAATAAAATAGAACCTTTAGCAATACCTATAAGTTAAGTTGCTAAAAGTTCTATTTTTAGGTAAAGTTTTAACAAATACCTATATATCAAATGAAATGACATAATCAATACAATAACTTAACAATTGACACAAATTGTTGATTGTATAAATTCATAATTATGAGATATGCAATTATAGAAAATTTAGTTTTATTGCTACTGATAGATTATTTTAATTCTTATTATTTATTCTTATCTGTAATAAATAATTTTTCCCACTTGTCTATTGTTAAGTATATTGTATGATTAAATCTAACATAAAAAACGCTTGCATAATTTATGAATTCATAGTCAACAGATAATATTTTAATGAATATTTTATTTTTTCGCAATATCCAATATATGGAACTTAGAGCTATTTAGACTGATTATTTCCCATATTTTGTCATTTCCATATAGTTTTCTTGCTTTTTCACACTTTTTTATTTGTTTCTTCCATGTTTTGGCATTTTTACAATTTTTTATGGATTTAGCTAAGCTTTAATTAGTAGTTTTCTTTATAGTAAAAATCTTACCGGTTTTAATCATATGTTTTCAATCAATAAATTTGTTATGTATCTCCAAATAATTCTAGTATAATTCTAACACGTCACTGTTTTTATAGAAATAACTAACTACTATTATAGGATGTAACTCTCTCGAGCTAGTAACTAGTGGAGGGTTTCCACCTCCAAACATCGAATAATTACCATTATATACCGCTAGGTCTGTCCCACTCCTGAACGGATAGGCAGTCCACACTAGATTTCCTCCGTTTGGGTGTAACCAAGGCATTGAAGATGTGAAGCAACTAGGGCTATTAGAAGTTCCATTAATTAGTATACTATTTGAGTCCCCACTATATGTATAGGAATACCCGAGGATGAGTCCATTTGTTTGATTCCAGAAAGAGTTTAGCTGGAATTGCACCCGCTGCTTCGGGCACGCTAGTCCCGGTTCGTAAGGAAGTCCCATCTCGTCTTTTTCGTGAGGTATGCAGCACAGCTCGCAGCAACACTTTTAGCACTATTTCCGCTCTTGACCTATGAATTTTTTGGTTATAACACCTGGATAGTTTTTATAAACATCTTCCAAAGTATCACTTGGCTGAGTTTTAAAATAGTAAGCCGGTCCAGTACCACCGACTCACGAAATCATGCTCTATAGAGGTTCCTGAAAGGTTAATTGGATCTGCAGAAATTCCGTACACATAATCCTCATCCGCATATATCACATGCCAGTCCGTCAAATTGTGCACATTATATGCAATCTTATTTCCATAATTTTCTGGTTTAACCAACTCGTTTGCTTTTATACTAAATGATACATCTTCTGTCTGTTTTTCTGCTGTATTATTTAAAATATCTCTTACTTTTACTTTAAATTTATGTGTTACTCCATTTCCTCTTGGTACATCTGTGAATGTGTATGTTGGTTCATTTGTTGTGGATTTTAATTCTGGTTCATCATCTAAGTACCATTCATATTCTTTGATTTCTACACCATCACCATCAGCTACTGCAACTGCTGATACTGTTACTTGTGATGCTGTTTGTGTATTTTGTAATGCACTTGTTGATAAACTCTCTATTGACGGCGCTACTTCACCTATATTAGTAATTTCCATAGTTGCTGTCATAGTTTTTCCTTCTTTTGTTGTTGTTTTTGCATATATTTCTCCATTTAGCCTTACTATAAATGGTTTAGTATATGGAGTGAAATCGTCACCATCAAAACTATATTCTACTTTTAGTCCATCTAAATATGGAAATCCTAATGTTACTGTTAAACTATTTGTTATAGCTGTTGTACTTAAGTGGAATGTTGGCTTTATTGCTTCTGAAGCTGATGTTCCTAATTGCCATACTCCTTCTGTGTTCTTTTGTCCTACTGTTGTTGATGGCAATGCTACAACTGGCCTTATTGATTTAGTCTTTACT
>CANQPF010000074.1 GCA_947625665.1 uncultured Clostridia bacterium
TACTACTTTTCTTTTGTGTTTTTTGTCTTTTTTGGTAAGTTGGAGCAAAAAATTGCTCGGGCGGTTTTTACTTTATTTTTTTTATTTCAAAATTTTTCTACCAATTACATTAAATATTTTATTATATCTTGGTAAAAATTGCAATATGGTGTGCGGAAAATTTTGCACAAAAAATTAAGGATCTCAGATTGTCTCTGAAATCCTTATTATTGAGTGATATTGTTAAATAAATTTGATTATTTTATATTTTCTACTGTTACATCGCATCTGTACTGTGAAACTGAATCTTGAACTTGCATTGTAAATTCACTTGTTCCATTAGCTTCTACTGTCACTGTTCCCTTTGTTGCACTTTTAACTTTTTCATCTTCTGAATAAAATTTCACATTTAGTGTTATATTTTTTATTTCTGCTGTTTTGTTAGATATTTTTCCAGTTATCACTGTTTGTCCACTAGCTTCTGTAACTTGTATATCTGATATTGGATAATTTGCTTTCTCTTCTTCTGATATTGTAGTTTCATTACTTCCATCGCTTTTATTATTTGTTATAATAGTTCTATTTCCATCTTTTCCTTCAATTACTACGTTATCTCCATCTTGATAAAATTCCATACCCGCATATGCTTCATCATTAACGTCTATTTCTGCTGCTTCTAATGCTGCCTCGTCTGCTTTTTCAAGAGGTACGCCATCATCTGATTTTGGTGTTTTATTAATTTTCCAAACAACAAAAACTGCAATTGCAACTACTACGATTAATAAAAGTATTATTTTTAATGCTTTGTGTTTTTTCTTCACTTTGTTTTCCTCCTTTCTTTTTTACTTTTAATTTTATAGATTAATTTTTAAAGGGGTAAGTGGGCATTTTATACCCACTTTTATTATACCCCATTTGTATCTAAGAAGCAATAGAAATTATTATATCTGGAATTAGTAAATTCAATAAATACGGAAGACTTTTACCATCTTCTATTCCCCATGTCGTTTCAAAGTCCCACTTGTCTTGTAGATTTAGTTTGTTGATTAACCATGTTACTGTCTTGTATTCTCCTATTGCACTTGTTGTTTGTCCACTTTGTTCTTTTGTCCAATATGAATTTGTTGCTGTTGTACTTGATGCTGTTCCTACTAGTCCTCCTAAATTACTCGTTCCACTTACTTTTGATACTGTATATGAATTCTCAATTGCTCCATACTGACTATATCCTACTAGTCCTCCTACATATTGGTATCCACTTACTTCTCCTGTTGAGTAACAATCTACTATTTTGTAATTAGGTGAATTGCTTACTTGATTATATCCAACTAAGCCTCCTATACCTTGTGAACTTGAATTGCTATTTCCTATTGTTACATTTCCTGATGCTGCTGACTTTTCTATTATTGCACTTCCATTATTCCATCCAACTAGTCCTCCTACATACATTCCATATATGTTACTTGTTGAATCTAGAGAAATATTTGAGCTACTGTAACATTTACTTATTGTTTGGCTATTGTTATATCCTACTAAACCTCCTACATAACTTATATCAGAAGTTATCTTTACTTCTCCACTTGTCTTTGAACTCTCTATTTTTCCTGATGAGTTATTTCCTACTAGTCCTCCTAAGTAGCTTCCTGATCCTTTTACTGTTCCTTTATATTCTGAATTTTGGATATTCCCTGAATTCTGGCCTATTAATCCTCCTGTATAGCTACTTGTTCCTGTTACATCTCCTTCTACTATCGCTGTTTTGATACTTCCTGATGCATTGTATCCTATTAAGCCTGCTGTATAACTACTTGTTCCTGTTACATTTCCTTTTACTGTTGCATTATCTATTGTACTACTGTTGTATCCAGTTAGACCACCTACATAGCTACTTGTTCCCGTTACATTTCCAGTTACTGTTGCTGTCTGAATACTTCCTGATGTATTGTTTCCTATTGTGCCTCCTGTATAACTTGTTCCTGTTACATCTCCTTCTACTGTTAAATCAGTTAATGTTGCTGATGATGAACTATTTGTTCCTATCAATCCTCCTACATTACTTCCTTTGCTCGTTACATTTCCATTTATTGTTAATCCACTAATTGTTGACGATGATGCACTATTACTTCCTATTAATCCTCCTGTATTAGATCCTGTTCCTGTATTTGTTACATCTCCTGTCATCGTTAGTTCTGTAATTGTTGCTGATGGTGAATTGTTAGTTCCTATTAGTCCTCCTATGTTGCTTCCTACTACTGTTACTGTTCCTTCTAATGTTGCTGTCTGAATGCTTCCTGATGTATTATTTCCTATTATTCCTCCTATATTAGATCCTGAACTAGTTACCTTTATATTTCCTGTTACTGTTAATGTTTGAATATTTCCTGATGTATTATGGCCAATTAGACCTCCTATGTTGGTGTTTACTCCATTTCCTGTTGATGTTCCTGTTCCTTCTACTGTTATTTCTTCTGCCGTTAATTTAGTAATTGTTACTGATGTTGAATCATTTCTTCCTATTAAGCCTCCTACATAGTTTGCTCCCTTTACTGTTCCTTTTACTGTTATATTGTTTACTGCTCCACCTTTGTTGTATCCTATCAACGCTCCTACATAATCTCTTCCTGTTACTCCTGTTTCTGATGTCTCTATTGTTAAATCTTTTATCTCTGATGTACTACTTGTGTATCCGAATAATCCTTGATAATCTGAGCTTGATGATGTTATTGTTAGATTCTTTATCGTAAATTCTTTTCCATCAAGGTGTCCTGCAAATGGTTCACTGCTTGTTCCTATTGGTGTCCAATTCTCATTCTCTGTTATTGTTATTTCTGCTCCTAATTCATAATATGCATCTAATACATCTCTTACTCTATTTAATTGTCCTTCTGTCATTATTATGTATGGATTTTCCTTTGTTCCATCTCCTTGCTCAAATGTTACGTATCCACCTTTTTCTACTACATAGATTTCATCTGGTACAGTTATATCTAGCAAATATGGCAAACTCTTTCTATCTTCTATTCCCCATGTCGTTTCAAAATCCCACTTGTCTTGTAGATTTAGTTTGTTGATTAACCATGTTACTGTTTTGTACTCTCCTAATGCACTACTTGTTTGTCCACTTTGCTCTTTTGTCCAGTATGAATTCTTAGCTGTTGTACTTGATGCTGTTCCTGCTAAGCCTCCTCTTGTACTTGATGCTTCTACTTTTGATACTGTGTATGTATTTTCTATTGTTCCATTCGTACTATTTCCAACTAATCCTCCTACATTTTGATATCCATTGACTTTTCCTGTTGAATAGCAATTTATTATCTTATATGTTGATGAACTTACTGTATTATATCCAACTAGTCCTCCTATATTTTGGCATCCAGCAGTATTTACCTCTATCTCTCCTGATGTTGCTGATTTTTCTATTGTTGCATTTCCTGCATTTTGCCCTACTAGTCCTCCTATATATCTCCAATACTGTATACTGCTTGATGCTACTTTTACTTTTGAACTACTGTAACATTTACTTATTGTTTGTCCATTATTATATCCTACTAGTCCTCCTACGTTTTCTTTGTAGGTACTACTATTTCCCGCAACATTTAATACTACTTCTCCACTTGTCTTTGAACTCTCTATTTTTCCTGAATTATTATATCCTATTAGTCCTCCTAAGTAATTTCCTCCTCCTGTTACTGTTCCTTGATACTCTGCATTTGAAATCTTAGTAGAATTATTGTATCCCATTAATCCACCTGTATGAGTTCCTGCTCCTGTATTGGTTACATTTCCTTCTACTGTTAAATCAGTAAATGTTGCTGATGGTGAATTGTTATATCCGAACATTCCTCCTACATAATTTCCATTTCCTGTTACGTTTCCTGTTACTGTTGCTGTTTGCATATTTCCTGATGTATTGTTTCCTACTAGTCCTCCTACATAACTTCCTGTTCCTGTTACATTTCCTTTTACTGTTATATTATTTACTGTTCCACCATTGTATCCTGCTAAGCCTCCTACGTAACTTGCTCCTTTGATTCCACTTTCACCTAATTCTATTGTTAAATCTTTTACTTCTGACCCTGGTGCTAAGTATCCAAAGAATCCTTGATAGCTTGATGTCGATGATACTGTTAAATTCTTTATTGTATGCTCGTTTCCATCAAAGTGTCCTTTAAATGGCTCTCTACTCGTTCCTATTGATGTCCAGTTTGGTGTTTCTGTTATGGTTATATCTGCATCTAGTAAGTAATATGCATCTAGTACATCTTTTACTCTATTTAATTCTCCTTCTGTCCTTATTATATATGGATTATCTTTCGTTCCATCTCCTTCTGCAAATGTTACATAGTTTCCTTTCTCTACTACATATACTGCATCTGGTATTGTTATATCTAGCAAGTATGGCAAACTCTTTCTATCTTCTATTCCCCATGTTGTTTCAAAATCCCATTTGTCTTGTAAATTTAGTTTATTGATTAACCATGTTACTGTCTTGTATTCTCCTATTGCACTTGTTGTTTGTCCACTTTGCTCTTTCGTCCAATATGAATTTGTTGCTGTTGTACTTGATGCTGTTCCTACTAGTCCTCCTAAATTACTCGTTCCACTTACTTT
>CANQPF010000075.1 GCA_947625665.1 uncultured Clostridia bacterium
ACAAAAATAGAAGAAACACTACAAAAAACACCAATAAAAAACCTAACAGTATGTCCATCAAATATGGACTTAGCAGGAGCAGAAGTAGAACTAGTATCAGTAATGTCAAGAGAACAGAGACTAAAAGAAAAACTAGACGAAATAAAAGATTTTTTTGATTATATATTAATAGACTGTCCACCATCATTAGGGCTAGTAACACTAAATGCATTCACAGCATCAGACAGCGTTTTAATTCCAGTACAATGCGAATATTTCGCACTAGAAGGATTAGGACAACTATTAAATACAATCGAACTAGTACGCAAACACCTAAACCCAGAAATACAAATAGAAGGTGCACTATTAACAATGTATGACATGAGGACAAACCTATCAAATCAAGTAGTAAAAGAAGTAAAAAAATACTTTGGAAACAAAGTATATAAAAATGTAATACCAAGAAACGTAAGATTAAGTGAAGCACCAAGCTATGGACTACCAATAACAGAATATGACCCAAGATCAAAAGGAGCAAAAAGTTATGTAAAGTTTGCACGAGAATTCTTAAAAAATAATGAAGAAGCAAAATAAAAAAGGAGGTAAGAAAAAATGGCAGTGCAAAAGAAAACAGGATTAGGAAGAGGCCTAGACGCCCTATTTGGACCAGTTCCAGTAGAAGAGCAAAAAAGAGAAGACGAAACATTACAAAATTTAAAAATAACAGAAATAGAACCAAACAGAGAACAACCAAGAAAATTATTTGATCAAGAAAAACTAGAAGAGCTAGCAGATTCAATCAAAGAATTCGGACTAATACAACCAATAGTTGTAACGCCAAAAGAAGGATATTATTCTATAGTTGCAGGAGAAAGAAGATGGAGAGCTTGTAAAATAGCAGGAGTAAAAGAAGTACCAGCAATAGTAAGAGAAGACGATGACAAGAAAAACTCACAAATATCATTAATAGAAAACATACAAAGAGAAAATTTAAATCCTTATGAAACTGCAGTAGGACTAAAAAACCTAATGGACAACTATGGATTTAGCCAAGAAAAACTAGCAAAGAAACTAGGAAAAGGAAGAAGCACAATAGCAAACCAAGTAAGAATATTAAACTTAGATAAACGTGTATTAGAATTAGCAAAAGAAGGTAAACTATCAGAAGGGCACTGCAAAGTATTATTATCAATAGAAGATCCAGACAGACAATATAGAACAGCTGTACAAATGATAGAAAGAAAAGCATCAGTCAGACAACTAGAGAAAAAGCTAGAAGTACCAACAACAAAAGAAGAAGACGAAAGAAACCATATATTATATAAAAAAATAGAAGACACATTCCAAGGATTCTTCGGATCAAAAGTAAAACTAAACCCAGGAAAAAGAAAAGGAAAAATCGTTATAGAATATACATCAAACGATGATTTAGAGAGATTATTAGATTTAATAAAATAAAAAGGAGAGACGAAAAATAATGAGTGTAGTTGCAAACACAGATCAAAGCAACATAATAGTAGCTTTAGTAATAGCAATAATAGTGTTGCTTTTATTAATAATATATCTAATGATGAAAACATCGAAAATAAACAAAAGATATGAAACATTCATAAAAAAATTAGGAAATAGCAATAATATAGAAGAAGACCTAAAAGAATTTATGAATAGAGTAGAACGTGTAGAAAAACAAAACTCAGAAATAGTAAGAGCATGTGACATATTAGACAATAATCTAAAATCATGTATACAAAAAACAGGAATGGTAAGATATAATGCATTTAGAGATACAGGAAGCGAATTAAGCTTCGCATTAGCATTATTAGACAGAGAAAACAACGGGGTCGTATTAAACGGAATATATTCAAGAGAAATGTCAAACATATATGCAAAACCAGTAAAAAACGGAATGCCAACATACAAAGTATCAGAAGAAGAAGAAAGAGCAATTCAAAAAGCAGTAGAAAGTAAATAAAAAAGACCCGCTATGAACTCTACTTTTTGGGGTACAGTCCATAGTGGATCTTTTTTCATATCTTATCTTTGATTATCGTCTATACTCTTTTCATTATTAGTTTTGTAAAAAGTATTATTACTTTCATCGACTTTTTCTACTTTTAATCCTTCCAAGAACTCTTTCTTTCCAAGATTTTCTTGCTTTGTAGAGCTTTCTTGATCTGCTTGATCTGTCTCTAAGGATGATTCTGGAAGGGCTAAAGGTTTACTAGCAATAACCTTTTTCTGAATTCTTTTGAAAAATTTCACGATTTTATTTGATCTGTTTTCAAGACTTTCTTCAGCTTTTTTTGCAACAACTCTATCAGGATCTTCCATTAAAAGCTTAAGAGTCTTTTTAGAAGTATTATTATTATTAGCCACAGCCAATTTTATTTCACTAATTCCATCTGAAATTTTTTCCCTATTTTCTATACTTTGATTAGACAAATTATCCAAATTTATATTTTCAAATTCTAACAATTTATCCAAAGTTTCTTTACTTGCTTCTGGATGTTCTCCTATCTTTTTATATATTTCAAAATCTGTTGTATTCATCATTATATTATCTAACTGATCGCCTTTAACAGTAGCAGTTTCTAGTAGTTTTAAAATTATATTAGAATCCCCACTTTCTATTAAAGCATTTGCAATACTTGTATCAACACGATGGTTATCAATTAAATAATTAGCAACTTTTTCTTTTTCATTCATATCCATCGTTTTTTCTAGTATTTTTATAATCGTAGCAGAAGGAGTTGATTTATTTTTAACTGTTTCATCAATAAATTCAGAAATAACACCATCATCTTTAATATCATAAATTTTATCAATATTATCACTATTGTATGAAATCCAATCTTTTAAATTTGAATTTGGATTCTCTATAACATCTTTAATTTCTGACGCATTAGCTGTTCCTTCTATAATAGAATCCCTCTTTTTTTCTTCCTCGCTTTCACTATATTCAAAAATTAACTGAGATTCTCCATTTTCTATTTTTTCTTTATGTAGTTCTTTTAGTTGATTTATTAAAACATCTACTCTATCTTCAACTTTTATTCCATTTATATTTTCATTCAAATCAATATTTTTAGGAGGCAAGCTACTTTTTATCTCACTGTTGTATCCTCCTACACCGAGTTCCTTCTTTTGCATAGCTAGATCTACTGCAATTTTAACTGAATCGGAATTAGTTGTTTCTTCAATTTGAGTCAACATATTTTTTGTTATATTTGGATTTTGTGTTAATGAAATTTTAAGTTCATCATCTTCTTCTAAACCTATTATTTTATTAATAGCATACTCAGTTATAACTTGATATCCTAAAACGTCTTCAAGAGTCATCCTAATCCAATATGTATCGGAAGAAGTATATACTTTTGATAAATCTATAGGAATATTTGGATTTTTTGCAATTAAATACTGTATATCCTTATCTTTAAAATTATCAAGGTCAAAATCTTTATTTTTATCAATGCTTTCAAAAGAACTATTTTTATCAAAAGACTTTTTAAATATTTCTTTTATTGTTTTTGAATCAATATTTGGACTTTTTAATAATTCTTCTATAACTTCAGCATATTGAGTTTTTTCTTCTATGTACCATAATACGGATTTATCAACATTAGAATTATTAATTAATTGCATATCTATATACCATTTGTTTTTTCTTAATAGACTTTCTATTTCCTCTTTATTATCTGTTTTTCTTGCTTTTTCAACCTCTTTTCCAAGTTCTGTTGCTGCAAGAGCTTTATAGCTTTCATCTGCATCTTTTATTGAAGCAATAATTTCTAACTTATCTTCAATATCGTCAAAGTCTTTTGAAGCAGCAACTTTTAAATTATCATCATCCAAATTAGCAATATATTTTATTCTTTCATTTTTATCTTCAATTGAATTTAAAGCCTTTATCAACTCTACATTTTTTTCAAAATTTATAATCTTATCTAATTTGGTTTCATCTATTTCTGATTTTCTTGCATCAACATCATCTAATAAAAAAGCTCTTACATCATGTGACTTATCATGTATCATATCTAATTTTTCATTTATATCTATGTATGGATTTCCAGCTAGCCAAGTTCTAACCTTAGAAGAAGGATCTTTTTTCAAGATTTCAATAAACTCCTTAGGAATATTTGAATTTTTAGCTAACTTTTCTCTAACCTCTTCAGAACCTTTTAATAAAGCACTCCACAAATTATTACTCATGTTTGCACTACCGGCTATTTGAACTAATGAATCTTCACTAAATTCTTCTTCTAAATTTACATTTCCATCATCTACAAATTTCTCCATTTTGCTTATATAAGGTTCTATCCAAGGAGGCAAATCATTTTCATTGTATAAAAAAGCTATAGTTGATTCCTCTTTTTTCTGATGATTATCTTCTTCTATTTTTTTATTATCTATATGCTGCATATCTTCAAAATTCTTTAATTCATTTAGCATAGCTTTTGACATATTGGGATTACTTTTTACAGCTTCTATTATTTTAGCTTTTGACTTCTTTATTTCATCATCATTAATCTGATATCTTGGGCTATTTTTTTTATCAGTAAGATAATCAATATAATAAGAGAGATCT
>CANQPF010000076.1 GCA_947625665.1 uncultured Clostridia bacterium
ATATCCAACTCTTTATTTAAAGTTTTTTTAGCCTCTTCTTTGTTAATCTTTACATCACTTAAATTACGTTCTGTATGGTTATTTAAATATCCAGATGTTTCCATTCCTAAGATTTCCCCATTATCTAACGCAACCTTTACTTTTATCAAATCAGGATAAATTACTACACCGTTTTCTGTATATGCATAATTTATTGTAACTATACCTTCTTCTTTTAAATAATATGTTTCTTTCATATTATCAAAACCTTTTGATTTCAAATATTCTTTTCCCTTTGCATTAGCATCATCTTGAGAAATTATTTCTGAATTAACATCTCTATTTGAATTCATGTATACAATATGACCACCCTTTTTAGATATGGCAATATTTATATTATTCTCATCATCCGTTTCTACTGAAAAATCATAAGCTGGTATTGTAGCATTTTCTGATAATCCTAGATTAGAAATATTTTTTATATTTATACCCTCATTTCCAGTTAAAATAAACTCTTCAGCCTTTTTCTTAGCCGTTTCTTCATCGATGTCTTCACCTGTTAATCCTTTTTTCTCTTTACTTGTTATGTGTTCTGAAAAAGCTCCATCATATATTAAACCAGAATATTCGTGGAAATTTTCTTCCAGCTGGGTAAATCCATTATCTGAAACATTGCTAACTTGTTGTGCAAATGCAACTGTACCTTTTTCTTTTAAATCATCCCATTCAAACTTGCCAGAATTCAAATCTTCCGAAAGCTGTGTTAGTGTATTTTGAAGTTCTTCACTATACTGATGAAGATCTTTTAAATTCTTAAAATCTTCCTCTGAAAGCCCTTCGTTATAAATATTTTTTCTTGATAAAGAATAGCTATAATCACTTACTTGATTTAAGAATTTCTCAGTATTCTCTAATTCTTGACTTTCAACTGGAAGCATTGATAAATATGTTTGAGCAAGGTTTGCCTCTCTCCATAAATTAGTTAAAGTCTCTGCACCATGTTCAGGAGTTGTGGAAATCAAGGATTTTGCAAGATAATTCTCCACATTTTGCACATAATCTGTTAATTGATAAAACGCTGAATTATATGAATTTAGTGAAGCTTGCTTATATTGCTCTTGACTCTGATACATTATTATAGCTAAACCTGCTATTATTATAAGCAAAACAGCTATTGCACTTTTCATATAACCTTTTTTTAATTTTTCTTTTTTATCCATAATATCATTTTCCTTTCTTTAATAGATTATTTACAGAATCTATGTTTACCAATTGTTTTCACTAATGGTCTAGACCAAATCCATTTGCTAGTTGCAGTAGCTGGATTAAAGTAGTATATACAACCTCCTGTTGGATCCCAACCATTCATAGCATCTCTTGCAGCTTTATATACTGTTGATCCTTCACTAATTGGAGTATTTATTTGCCCATCTGCAACAGCAGTAAATGCACCAGATTGATATATTACACCTGATATACTATTTGGAAATTGTGGACTTTTTACTCTATTTAAAATTACCGCTCCAACTGCTACTTGTCCTTCATACGGTTCACCTCTTGCTTCTCCATTTATTGCTCTTGCCATCAATTGAGCATCACTGGTACTATTATTATTTGCTGCATATACTTCTCCAAAAAAGTTTTGTGTAGTTATATCTATTTTTATAAAACTAAAAATTACAATACCTATTGAAACAACCATTAAAACAAAATATACAGTTCTTTTCAATTACAACAAACCTCCTTAAATTTAGTTGTTTTCAGTATTTTTTACTTTTTTTATTAAAATTATTCCAATTTTATGAATTTTTGTGGTAAAATATTGATAAATTAATTTAAAGGAGTAATTATGAAAGTTTTAATTTTTTATGCTTCTTATGGAGGAGGACATCTATCTGCTGCTAAATCCATAGAAGCTTACATTAATAAAAATTATACTAATGAAAATATTACAACTGAATTAATAGATTGCGTAAAATATGTTAATAAAACTCTCGAAACGCTTACAACCGCTGCATATCGAGAAATGGCAAAAAAAGCCCCTTGGGCTTGGGGTAGAATTTATTCTGATTCGCAAAAAGGTCCTTTAGCACATATTTCTAATAGATCTAATAGAATTTTAGCAATTAGATTACTTAAACTACTAAGAGAAAAAAATCCAGATTTAATAATTTCTACACATCCTTTTGGAAGTCAAATGTGTTCATACCTAAAAAGAAAAGGAAAAATACATGCTAAAATTGCTACTATTATGACTGATTTCGCACCTCATGATCAATGGCTTGTAGAGAGTGCAAACACAGACTACATATTTGTAGCAAATGAAAAAATGAAAAAATATATTGAAAATAAAAAAGTTACTAATGCTGAAATATATGTAACTGGAATTCCAATTTCATCTAAATTTTTAAAAACTCATAATAGAAAAAAAATCTTAGAAAGTTTAGATTTAGTTGATAAAAAATTAAATGTTCTTTTCTTTGGCGGTGGTGAATTTGGCCTTGGAAAATCAAGAACAATTTCCATTTTCGAAAGTTTTGTAAAATATGAAGGCGATATTCAAATTATAGCAATAGCTGGAAAAAATAAAGCGATGAAAGAACAATTTGAAGAAATTGTAGCAAAATACCATAAACAAAATTCTGTAAAGGTTTTACCTTTTACTAAAAAAGTTCCGGAATTTATGACTATTTCTGATGTAGTAGTTACTAAACCTGGAGGTCTAACCACCTCTGAAAGTTTAGCTTCTAGCTTACCTATGATTATAATAAATCCTATTCCTGGTCAAGAAGAAGAAAATGCAGCATTTTTAGAAAATAAAGGTATTGCTGTTTGGATCAGAAAAAATTCAGATGTTGATGATATTGTTGAAAGCCTACTTTCTCATCCATCAAGATTAAAAGATATGAGAAAATATACTTATCAATTGGCTCATAAAAATTCTACTCAAGATATTTGTGAAATCTTATTAGGGAAACCAAAAAATTAATTTTAAAAAATTATAAAAAAACTGTTGACAAATTATGTTTATCAATGTATAATATAAATGATTTCTTAAATGGAATCTTTTATAAGTTTTCGGCCCCCAAGTATTCAATTTACATAGGAGGTTAAGATGAGACCAGCTGTTAAGCTTTTGGTTCTCACCAGCTCTTTAAATACGCATGAAATTGCGGATTTAAAGAAAGAATTTGGATACAACAAGATCCAAATTAAAAGAGGCTCTGATTCTATAACTTCTGTTGAAGAAGTTATTCGTCAAGCTTCTGACTGCGACATTATCGTTGCAGTCCTACCAGAAGATATTCTGGTAGATCTGGTGAATCCAGATAATAATGCTAAAGCTGTCATTCAGCCGATCAGAGACGAATATCAAATTTCGTCAGAAAAACTGACGACTGAACAACTTGGTTCCACTTGTTGGGAACAAGTGCTTCTATCTGCTTTAGCCCCAAAAGGCTAAAAGCAGTAAAAAAACAGATAGTCGAGTGTGCTTAGGTACATCTCCTGTCTGTTTTTTGTTTTATCTCAACAAAAAAAGCGTTTTCAACGCTTTTTTTTATATTTCTCTTCTTCCCTCTAAAGCTTTTGTTAAAGTTATTTCATCTGTATATTCTAGATCGCCACCTACTGGAATTCCATGAGCTATTCTCGTTGTCTTTATTCCTAATGGTTTTACTAATTTAGATATATACATAGCTGTTGCTTCACCTTCTACTCTTGGGTTTGTAGCTAATATTACTTCTTTTACATGTCCATCCATCAATCTTGCTAACAATTCCTTTATCTTTATATCATCTGGACCTATCCCATTCATAGGAGATATTGAACCATGTAAAACATGATATACACCTTTAAATTCATGTGTTTTTTCCATCGCTATCACATCCCTAACATCTTCTACTACGCAAATAGATGTCTCGTCTCTCTTAGGGTTTGAACAAATTGGACATATCTCTGTATCTGATATATTATAACATTTTTTACAATACTTTAAATTTTTCTTTGCATTGACTATCGCTGATATAAATTCATTTGTTTCCTCTTCTGGACAATTTAAAATATAGAAAGCAAGCCTAGCTGCAGTCTTATTTCCTATACTAGGTAATTTTTCAAAACTTTCTATTAATTTTTCAATTGATGGTGAATAATATGACATTTTTCTACATTCCTTTTTACTTTAACACACTCTATTCTTTAAAAACGAAATCTGCTACATTTAGATTAATTTACATTAAACCTGGGATATTGAATTTACCCATTTGTCTAGCTTGTTCATCATCTACTTGCTTCATTGCATCATTAATACATGTTATAATTAAATCTTGTAACATTTCAACATCATCTGGATCTACTACATCTTTTTGAATCTCTATATCTTTTAATTGTTTTTCTCC
The DNA here is from genome assembly GCA_947625665.1 of uncultured Clostridia bacterium. GTDB lineage: Bacteria > Bacillota > Clostridia > TANB77 > CAG-508 > CAG-269. The sequence continues at coordinate 4,377 of CANQPF010000076.1, forward strand.
TGATACAGTTACTTTTATAGCTCCTCCACCTGCTGTTGCACTAAACTCTTTGCTTGCTAATTCTGTTTGAGATTGTTCCATCTCTGCTTGCATTTTTTTAGCTTCTTTCATTAAATTTCCTAT
>CANQPF010000077.1 GCA_947625665.1 uncultured Clostridia bacterium
CCAATAGCAGATATGTTAACAAGAATAAGAAATGCAAATAGTGCAAAACACAAAACTGTTGATATACCTTCATCAAAAATGAAATTAGGAATGATAGAAATTCTATTCAAAGAAGGATATATAAAAGCTTTTGAAGAAATAAAAGATGATACTCAAGGAGTTATCAGGGTTACTCTTAAATATGATGAAAATGGAAGAAGAGTAATTGATGGATTAAAAAGAATAAGTAAACCAGGATTAAAGGTATATGCAGCTAAAGAAGATTTACCTAAGGTATTAAATGGTTTAGGAATTGCAATTATTTCAACATCAAAAGGATTAAAAACAGATAAAGAAGCTAGAGAATTAGGAGTTGGCGGAGAGGTATTAGCATATATTTGGTAAACCTTTCAATAATATTTGACGAAAAGGAGGAAAACAAAAAATGTCAAGAATAGGAAATAAACCTATAACTGTATTAGATGGTGTAGACGTTAAAATAGATGGAAATAAAATTACAGTAAAAGGACCAAAAGGAACATTAGAAAGAGAAATAAACAAAAATATCTCTCTAAAAATGGACGGAAATGTTATAAATGTAATAAGAAAAGATGACGAACCACTAAATAGAAGTTTACATGGATTAACAAGAACATTAATCAACAACATGATTATAGGTGTAACAAGTGAATATACTAAAGAGTTACAAATTAACGGTGTTGGTTATAGAGTTCAAAAACAAGGAAACAACTTAAATTTAACATTAGGTTATTCACATCCAGTAATATTTGAAGCACCTCAAGGAATTACTTTTGACGTTCCGAATCCAAATACAATTATAGTTAGAGGAATTGATAAAGAATTAGTTGGTCAAACAGCAGCTGTTATAAGAAGCAAAAGACCACCTGAAGTATATAGAGGTAAAGGTATTAAATATGCTGATGAACATATTAGACGTAAAGTTGGTAAGACTGGTAAATAACTAGCCGTACGAGGTTAGGTAAATTGTTGTAATACATTAGAATTTAGAAAGGAGAAAAAAATATGGTAAAAAAGACAGATAGAAAAATGGAAAGAGCAAGAAGACATGCACGTGTAAGAAGAAAAATATCTGGTACTCCTGAAAGACCAAGATTATGTGTATATAGAAGTAATAAAAATTTATATGTACAAATCATAGATGATGTTGCAGGAAATACATTAGTAAGTGCTTCAACATTAGACAAAGAAATAAAAACAAAATACGCTAATAAAGAAGCTGCTAAAGAATTAGGAACACTAATTGCTAAGAAAGCAGGAGCAAAGAAAATTAAATCTGTTGTATTTGACAGAGGAGGATATATCTACCATGGTGTTGTTAAAGAATTAGCAGAAGCTGCAAGAGAAGGTGGATTAACCTTTTAACAGCTGTTTGCAATAAGTGAATAAAATAAAATTGTATAAAAAGCTGTTAGAATAGAGTTTTTTAGAAAATTAAAAAGGAGGAAAACTAAGACCTATGGAAGAAAAGAATGAATTAGAAGAAAAAGTTGTTGCAATAAATAGGGTAGCTAAGGTTGTTAAAGGTGGTAGAACTTTTAGATTTAGTGCCGTAGTTATAGTAGGTGACAAAAAGGGACGTGTTGGTGTTGGAAATGGTAAAGCATCAGAAGTTCCAGATGCTATAAAAAAAGCTATTGAAGAAGCTAAGAAAAACTTAATTCAAGTTCCAATAGTAGAAACAACAGTACCTCATGAATATGTTGGAAGATTCGGAAGTGCAAGAGTTATGTTAAAACCTGCTGCAGTTGGTACAGGAGTTATCGCAGGAGGAAGTGTTAGACCAGTATTAGAATTAGCCGGATATAAAGACATAAGAACAAAAGTTATAGGAACTAATAATCCTAGAAACGTTGTGTATGCAACTTTAGAAGGTTTAAAAGCTATGCAAACTGTAGAATCAGTAGCTAAAAAAAGAGATAAAAAAATAGATGAAATTTTATAGGATAAAACAATATAAAAAGGAGGTGCAATGACAAAATGAAACTAGGTGAATTAAAACCAGCACAAGCAAAAACAAAAAGATCAAGAGTAGGACGTGGAATGGCTTCTGGAAATGGTAAAACATCAGGAAGAGGTCAAAAAGGTCAAAAAGCTAGAAGTGGTGGAGGAGTAAGAAGAGGTTTTGAAGGTGGTCAAACACCATTATATAGAAGATTACCAAAAAGAGGATTCAAAAACTTCAACGCTAAAAATTATACAGAAGTAACATTCAAGATGTTAAATACTGTTAAAGCAACAGATGTTACAGCTGAAACTTTAATTGAAGAAGGAATCATTGATAAAATAAACGATGGTATCGTAGTACTAGCTACAGGAAAATTAGATAAAAAAATAAACGTAAAAGCTAAGAAATTTACAGCAAAAGCTAAAGAGCAAATAGAAGCTTTGGGTGGAAAGGCTGAGGTGATTTAATTGTTTAAAACAATAAAAAATGCAGTAAAGACACCTGAGATTAGAAAAAAGCTTTTATATACATTATTATTAATAGTAGTATTCAGATTAGGATGCTTTATCACAGTACCAGGTGTTAATAGTATCGCATTGGCTGATGCAATGCAAAATGCAGATGGAGTTGCTGGATTAATTAATATGATATCTGGTGGCGCTTTCTCAAGATTTTCAATATTTGCAATGTCTATAAGTCCATATATTACAGCTTCAATTGTTATTCAATTATTAGGAATGATAATTCCTTCATTGGAAAAATTAACAAAAGAAGGTGGAGAAGAAGGTAGACAAAAAATAAATCGTTACACAAAATTTTTAACTATAATATTAGCAATAGTTGAAGGATTAGGAATTTATTTATCATATAGAAAATCAGGAATATTCGTAAATGATACATTTTTAACAGGAGCATTAGTATTAACAGGACTAGTAGCAGGAACAGCAATATTAATGTGGCTTGGAGAACAAATAACAAGTAAAGGAATAGGAAACGGAATATCATTATTAATATTTGTTGGTATAGTTTCTGGACTTCCAAGTGCTGTTACAAATATAGCACAATTGATTGTAAAAGATGGAGCATTTAGTACAACAGGATTACTAACAGCTGTTGGAGTATTAATAGGTGCTATAATCTTAGTAGCTGGAGTTGTATTTGTACAACAAGCAGAAAGAAGAATACCTGTACAATATTCTAAAAAAGTTGTAGGAAGAAAAATGGTAGGAGCTCAAAGTACGCACATTCCATTGAAACTTGCAATGGCAGGTGTAATGCCAATAATCTTTGCTTCTTCATTCATGACGTTCCCAGCAATGTTAATACAAATATTTGTAAAAGATATAGCAAATAAAACAGGATTTTTGCACGGATTATATCAATTTTCAATTGCAACATCAACGTCAAATGTTCCAGTTGGATATTCAATTGGTAATGCATTAGTATACTTATTATTAATAGTAGGATTCACATTCTTTTATACTTATGCTACATTTAATCCAGCAGAAGTATCAAGTAACATAAAAAGAAATGGAGGATTCATTCCTGGAATTAGAGCAGGAAAACCAACAACAGAATATTTATCATCTGTTATATCTAAACTAACATGGTTTGGAGGATTATTCTTAGCAATAATCGCTATATTACCAATGCTATTAAGGTTCACAAACTTAAACATCGCATTTGGTGGAACATCTATCTTAATCGTAGTAGGAGTTGCACTAGAAACAGTTCAACAATTAGAATCTCAATTAGCAATGAGACATTATAAAGGATTCTTAGAGTAAATAATAATGGGGCGTGTTTTCAAGCGCGCTCCAACTTGTAATTTTTTTCATGTCTATCACGTAAAACAAACATATACTTAATCAATTCGGTTTATTTAAGAAGTAAAAATAGTATTTTAGTAATGAAACAGAATCAATCTGGTTTATGTATGAAGTAAAAAATAATATTTTGCTAATGAAACAGAGGCAATGTGGTAGATAAGAAAAAGATTATGAAATAATCTAAAACTTAAAAGAAAAGAAAGAAGGTTTTTTTATGGTAATTATCATGTTAGGTGCCCCAGGAACAGGAAAAGGTACGGTAGCAGGAATGTTAAGTAGTGAGCTTAATATACCTCAAGTATCAACAGGGGATATTTTTAGGAAACACATCAAAGAACAGACAGAATTAGGAAAATTAGCTGATAGCTATATTTCAAAAGGAAAACTAGTTCCAGACGAT
>CANQPF010000078.1 GCA_947625665.1 uncultured Clostridia bacterium
CGAACCTTGGACCTACCGGTTATGAGCCGGTTGCTCTAACCAGCTGAGCTAAGGGAGCAACTAATTGCTTAACGCAGGTTTAAGTATACCTCATTTATTCGTAGTTGTCAAGGAGTTTTCAAAAAAAAAGCTAAATTTATTGACAAGCAAAAAAAACTGACATAAAATACAAGCACTAATTTAAATAATATATTTTAAGTTGCAAACTTTATAACAATACCTAAAATTATATCAATAAATCAATGAGGTGTAAAATAATAATTATGGAAATAAAAGAATTAAATGTCGAATATGATAAATTACAATTACAATATGGGGCAAAAGAATTAACCTCTATATATAACGGAGGATGTACTAATAATCCAGATATCTGTTTTGTTTTTATGAATCCAACTGGTAAAAATATTGCATCAAATCCTAATTGGCAAGGTAGAAGATCTCCATGGATAGGTACTAAAAATATATGGAAATTATTTTATAAAATAGGATTATTGGATCAAGAAATATATGAAAGCATTATGGAAAAGAAACCTCAAGACTGGAATGAAAAATTTGCAGATTTAGTTTATGAGAATGTAAAGAAACATAAATACTTCATAACCAATTTGGGAAAATGTACTCAAATAGATGCACGAGTATTGCCAAACTCTGTCTATAACCAATACCTATGTTTATTATGCAAAGAAATAGAAATAATTAACCCAAAAATAATCATAACCTTTGGAAACCAAGTAAGTTCTATCGTATTAAATAAAAGTATATCAGTATCTCAATGTAGAAAACAATATTTTTTCAAAAGTGTCGACAATAAAAAATATAAAGTATTCCCTGTTTATTATCCTATTGGAAATGGAATGATGAATATAGACAAAGCTATAGAAGATTTAAATCACATTATAAAAACAAATTTAACTTAATGAATAAAATAAAAGTGCTTTTTACTTAGGTTATAACATGAAGGTCGAGTATTTTCATACTTAATAAAAAAGAGAGAATAAACAAATTCTCTCCTTTTTTGTTAGATATTCTACAAAATATCAATTAACCGCAAAATCCATTAAAATATAATTTTAAAAATCATATATTTTACTTTCCTATAAAGTAATCTTTATAGGCATAAGGATATTCATAATATCTAACCCTATTTAAGGGATCATAGTTATATGTGTAAATATCCTTGTTATATTCAATTGTATTTGACCGTCTGTGAATAACTAAAATTTTCAAATCTAAATCATTTGCAACTTTTTGTGATTCATTATCAATTTCATCATAACAAATAATGCAATCTGGCCACAAAATATCACCGTTTAACAATTTAGTTCTCATTGTAACCTGACAATAAGTTAATAGTTTCAATGATATTGATGTCAAATCCTTTATATCAAACAACATATTAGGCGCCGATGTCAATCTAAACTCACTCGTCTCTGAAGAATCTGTGTATGAATCAATTGGATAAATATGTGCAATTAGTTCTGGTGTAACACCTGTAAAATAGCCATATTTAACACCACCTTCATAGTGTGAAAGATTTTTTTCAGTTATTACTGTAAAACCACAGAAAGTTCGTTTAGTAAATGACTCTTTTACTGTTGCATAATCATAACTTGTCATTACTCTCATTAAAATATTGAACTCTTCTTCTTGATTAATATATGTTACCTTTTCGGTTAACGTATCTAAAGGATATAAAGCACTAACAATAGATTCTTTAGCGTATTTCAAACATTTTTTGTAAAGTTCAACTATTTCCATAAAATAATTACGAGATTCATCAACTTTGCTATTAACATCAAAGTTAATGATAAATTGCCAAAGTTCTGAAGATTTAATATTTTCTTTACGAAATAATGAAGATTTTTCAATTCCTGTAAGAATCATATTAAGCCTTCTCCTTGATACTTCAAAAACATTCTCAATAGCATCATTAATATTATCATAGTTATAATTTTTATTCAAAAATGTATGAAATATTTTGATAGTTTCGATTTTACAATCTAACTTTTCAAACTTCTCTATAATCCTTATTTGTTCTTTTAATTCAAGCTGCTTAAAAGCTTCTTTGAAAAAGTTTTCGTTTATGATTTCTTCTGTGAGTTTTATTTCTAATTTGCTAAAAACATCTTTAAATGCCATTAAAGGATTTTTCTTTTCTTCCACTATACGTTCGTAATAATGTCTTTGGATATTTTCCTTTTTCATGGTAATCCCTCTTATGTAATATATAAATTTTAATATAAATGTATTATATCTCTTTTTAGTTTTTATGTCAACTTTATACGATACATAACATAATTCAATTACGAAGCCATCTTATTCCTTAATTCTGAAGCATATTTAATTGAAATTTCATTTACCTCTCCTGAAGAAATTCTTGCAATTTCTTTTATAACTTCTTTTTCACTTAAATATTTAACATTAGTTTTTGTACGACCATCTTCTGCTTTCTTACTTATAAAGTAATTATGGTCTGCTGCCGCTGCAATATTTGGTAAATGAGAAATACAAAGAACTTGATGTTCCCCCATATTGCTCAATAAATCAGCAACAGAATTCGCTGCTTTTCCACTTATACCAGTATCTATCTCATCAAAAACCATTACATCTATATTGTCTGTTTCTGCCAAAACGCTTTTTATAGCAAGCATAATTCTAGACATTTCTCCTCCTGATGCAATTTTAATAAGAGACTTTTCGTCTTCCCCTAAATTAGTTTTTATGAAAAACTCAATATCATCTTTTCCATTATCCTTAAATTCATCTATCATCTGTACTTTTATTGATATTTTAGCATTTTTCATTTCAAGTTCTTGAAGTATACAATTCACTTTGTCTGACAATATTTTTCCACTTTTTACTCTTAGATTGTGCATAGCTGTAGCTATTTCATTCATTTGACTTTCTTTTTGCTTAAGATTTTCCTTTAATTGATTATTATACTCCTCCAAATTTTCAATATGTTCTATTTCTTCCTCTATCTCTTCCCCATACTCTAAAATTTCTTTTATATTATTTCCATATTTTCTTTTTAATGTAAAGATCAAATCAAGTCTTTCTTCTATATAATTTCTTTCTTCTTCATCAAAATAAATTTCATCACAATAACTTGAAATATCTCTTGAGATCTCTTGGATTTCATAATACATATTTTTTAAACTACTCGCAGCTTTTTGATATTTTTCGTCAAGTTTTTCAATTTTCTCTAATGCCCTTATAGATGAACTTAAACTATCGATGTTATTATCTTCAATTAACTTATAAGCTTCTTTTAAATTTTGATAGATTTTTTCTGCATTCATAATTTTGTTTCTTTTTTCTTCAAGCTCTTTCTCTTCTTCTTCTTTTAAATCTGCTTCTTTTATTTCTGTTAATTGATATTTTAAAAGATCTAACTTACGTTCTTTTTCTTTATCGTCACCATAATTTTCCTTCAATTCTTTCTCAATTGCACGATATTCGCAATATATACTACTATAACTTCTTTTTAAACTTAAAAGTCTTTCATTAGAAAACCCATCAACGTAATCTAAATGACTCTGTTTATTTAATAGTTTTTGATTATCTTGTTGCCCATGTATTTCAATAAATTCACTCATAAAAACTTTTAGTTCATTTACGGTTACCATTCTTCCATTTATTTTACACATATTTTTACCGTTTACATTTATTTCTCTTGAAACAATTATATTTCCTTCAATTGCTTGTTCATGATTAGGTTCATATAAACACAACTCAACAAATGAATTCTTTTCACCTTTTCTTATCATATCTTTTGAAAATCTTCCACCTGCAATGATATTTAATGAATCTATTATCAATGTTTTTCCAGCACCAGTTTCTCCTGTTAAGACATTTAGTCCCTTATTCAAATCAATACTTAAATCCTCGATAATTCCAATATTTTTAATATGTAATGTTGTAATCATAAATAAACCTCCTCAAAATCGCGTGAATGTATGTTCGGTTTTTATTCTACTCTTTTTATATTTTTTTGTCAATAGTTTTTGCGAACATTTTTTCTTTTTTGAGCTTTAATTCTACTGAAGTAATAAAATAAGCTAACATTCTAAATATACTAATATTTAAATTACTGGTTATCTGCACCAACATCTAATGACGCAGATTCTCTATTAAATGTAAAAGATGAAGGAAAAATATCTTTTG
>CANQPF010000079.1 GCA_947625665.1 uncultured Clostridia bacterium
TAACTGCTAGTACTGTTAAAATTGTTAATGTTTTTTTCATAATAATTCATTCCTTTCTTTTTTTATCTTAAATGTTTATTTTTGGCTATTTGGTGTATTTGACCAATAACCATAGTCTAAATATATATGTATTTAAATATTTAGATTTCACGTGCTTTACATATCAATCTTGTAGCCCCTCCAGGATTACAAGTGATAATCGTTACTTCTCTAGATCCATCACTGTTCTGATCTAAACAAGATAGATCTTCTGGAACACAGGTATACATGTTATATACCTTATACTCAACCTTTGCTTTTGTTTGTTTATTAATCATATAAAGAGTGTCACCTACTTGCATTTCAGACAACCTTTTAAGCATATTGTTCCAATTATGCCCACTGACAACAAAGTTTCCTGACTCGTTTAAATCTGGGCCATAGAGCTTAGATGGTGAAAGTTTTAAAGAGTCATTTTCACATATAGCTAGGATGTTCTTTTCTACTCCAATCTTATCAATTACTAATTTTCCTAAAACTTCGTAATTTCCCATTTTTTCAGGTATATCAGATACATCTACTAGTTCATCTTGTTTTTCTTCAACTTCCGGTTCTTCTGTAGTTACTTCAGCAACTTCTTCAACAGGTTGCATGTTGACGTCTTTAGCTTTTTTAGTTTGTATATAATATACAACACTAGCAATTATAACTATTACTAAAATAATACAAAAAAACACTTTTTTTTTGTTGATTTCTTTTTTTTTCGCTCTTTTTGCTTTCCCATAAACTGTCATTTTCACTTTTCCTCCTCATTTCACCCCCCTTATATTGTTTTTTTAATCTGTTTTAGGTTATACAATGACATTCTAATCTACTTTTAATTAAAAGTCAATACTTTTTTTGGAATTTTTTTGCCAAATTTCTTCATAACCATTCGTACCTCAAAAATGCATTCTAAATATATTTCTAATACACTTCTTGTCCCTTCTAAGTTGTAGAGTGGGGTTATTCTATATTTACTTTTTTTTGTATCATTTTTAAGATTTTGTAATAAAAAAGAAATTGCCGTCGATATAATCGGTATCATCATTGTCGTTGCAATTAAATTTTCTAATCCTAATTTTATATTCATATCTAATTGTTTTATTTTTATATTTTTCTTTTTAAATAAAGATACTATGTCATTAAAGATTTTTTTGTCTTTATTATTTAAATCTTCTATTATTTTTAATTCAAACATATTTAATCTTTTACGTAATTTTTTCTGTATATTTTGAAAAGCTTTATTTTTCTCCAAACGATTCAATTTTCCTTTATTAATATTAAATGTTATAATTGGAATTTTGTTCAATATATATAATCTAATTTTTACTAAAAAATCTATCTCCTTAATGGTATCTATCTTATTTTTAAAAAAATCTTTTTTTGAAACTCTCGAATACTTTAAATTTGATATTTCTACTTCAATCCTACTGGTTATAATTATAAAAAACAATACTAACAAGATTAAAACTAAATAAAAAAGAAAAGCCAATATTACCACTCCTTTTTATATTAGCTTTTCCTTTTTTTACTTTTTTAAGCATTTTAGCTTGCTTTTTTCACTTTAGATTTTTCAACTGTAATATCTCCAAATTGTTCTTCTTGTTTAGTAATTACCTTATTTCTTCTTGATAATTCTAATAATCCAGTAAATGCTGTAACTACTTCTTGCTTATTTCTCTTCTTTATAGAAAATAACTTATTAAATATAAATTTTTTTTGCTTTATTAATGTTTTATATATTTCTTTTACTTTACTTGCTACTGTATATGTATCTGTTATAGCTATCTTTTCTATGTTCTTTGCATTTTGATTCATTTTTACACTTGTTCTTTCCAATAAATCTGCATATATTTTAGGAATAATTCCTTCTTCAAATTCTTCCTCTAATTCTTGATCAGGTAAGACAACTTTTTCCGCTTGCTTAAAATATCTATTTGAATATATATTGTAGTTTTCTCTTATCTTCTTACTTATTTCTTTATATTTTTTATACTCAATAATTTGTCTTATCAATTCTTCCTCTGTTAATTCTTCGTCTTCATCCTCGCCCTGTTTCGGAATTAAATTTTTTGATTTTAGATATAGTAAAGTCGAAGCCATAACTAGGAACTCACTTGCAATTTCTAAGTTTAATTCTTCCATTTCATCAAGATATTTGATATATTGATCCGTTATTTTAGATATTTGTATATCATATATATTCATTTTATTTTTATCAATCAAATGACATAACAAATCTAAAGGACCTTCAAAGTTATCTATTTTTATTGCATATTTTTTAGTTTGTAATTCTATTAGTCCCGCCATTGCTTTGCTTCACCTCCTATCTAACTTTCCTTTTCTATTATTCATCATCTAAAGCCTTTTCGATATTTTCTGTTTTATATCCTTTTTTATATAAGTAATTTTTTATTTCATCTATTTCAGATGAATTTATTTTTTTTCGAATTATATTATATGCTGATTTAGTTTCATATTCATTTAAACTTTCTATATTATTATCTATGTAATCTTCTAATTGTCTTCTATTTACACCTTTTGTCAACAATTTATAAGAAATTTCTCTAATAGATAAGTTTTTCAATAATTTAAAATTTTCTATTTTTGATTCAATATATTCTTTGTCATTAATATATCCTGCTTCTTTAAGATATTCTATTATATCTTCTAACATATTTTCATCAATTTTATTTTTAAATTTTGTTCTTACTTCTTTTTCACATCTTTTTTGATATAAAATATATTTTAATACTTGAGTTTTTGCCTTATCAAATTCTTCTATTGAATACATTTAACTTCACCTTATTTTTTTGATTTAGCTTTTTCTTCTTTTTCATCTTCGTTTGCTGATGGTAATTCTCCACCTAAACTTTGTTCAAAAGCCTTCTTAAAATTGTCTCTTACCTTTTGTTCAACCTCAGCTAATACGTCTGGATTTTCAGTTAGCCACTTCTTTACATTTTCTCTACCTTGTCCAATTCTATCTCCATTGTATGAGAACCATGAACCAGCTTTTTCTATTATATCTAAATTAACTGCCATATCTAGAATATTTCCTGCTTTCGAAATTCCTTCCCCATACACAACATCGAATTCTGCCTCTCTAAATGGTGGTGCAACTTTATTTTTCACTACTTTTACACGTACTCTGCTTCCCTTAAATTCTCCATCTTGTTTTATATTCTCAATTTTTCTTATATCTAATCTGACTGATGCATAGAATTTCAAAGCTCTACCACCCGTTGTTGTTTCGGGGTTACCAAACATAACTCCTATTTTTTCTCTTAATTGATTTATAAATATAATAACTGTTTTTGATTTATTTATAGCTCCAGCCAATTTTCTTAATGCTTGTGACATTAATCTAGCTTGTAGTCCCATGTGAGAGTCTCCCATATCTCCATCAATCTCTGCTTTTGGAACTAATGCTGCAACTGAGTCTACTACTATAACATCTAATGCTCCACTTCTAACTAAACTTTCTGTTATTTCTAGTGCTTGCTCTCCTGTATCTGGTTGAGAAACTATCAAATTATCTATGTCTACTCCTAATTTCTTTGCATATACTGGGTCTAAAGCATGCTCCGCATCTATAAATGCTGCTTCTCCTCCCATTTTTTGTGCTTCTGCTACTATGTGTAATGCTAATGTTGTTTTACCAGAAGATTCTGGTCCAAATACTTCAATAATTCTTCCTCTAGGAACTCCTCCTATTCCTAATGCAATATCAAGACTAAGAGCTCCTGTTGGAATAGCCTCAATCTCCATTGCTTTAAATTCACCTAACTTCATTACTGAACCTTTTCCAAATTGTTTTTCTATTTGGCTCATTGCCATCTCTAGTGCTTTCTTTTTCTCTGTATTTTCTTCCATTTTTTGTTTTCCTCCTTAAATCTACTAAACTTTTGTTTGATATATGCATTATACACCAAATTTTTGTTTTGTCAATACTTTATTTTATTTTTTTCTTTA
>CANQPF010000080.1 GCA_947625665.1 uncultured Clostridia bacterium
TTTAATGTTTGATAAGCTTTATTATAGTCATCCAATGTTTCTATAACATTATTTTTCCTTATAACTTCTATATTTTTGTCATAATTATCAAAGTTCATTTTACTTAAAAATTCAATTTTATCATTATCATTTTTAAATGTTTTAAGTATTTCAGTAGTTCCTTTATTTTTATAAAATTCAGTGTTTTTATTTAAAAAATCCTTTTTTAAAGTATCATCTTTCAAAGAACTAATTATTTTTATTTGATTTTCGACTTCTAAATTGTCTATAAAACCTAATTTTATATTATCATCATTTATTTTAGTAATTAGTCTAATCCTATATTCAGGTAAAATTTTATCTTCATATTTATCTAAAAATTCTAATTTATAACTATCATCTTTTAATGTTTCAACAACTAAAGCCTTATTATTTTTAGACTCTAGTCTATCTAATAGCTTTAATTTGTTATCATCAGAATTTAGGCTTGCTATTATTATTGTTGCTAGTTCTTCTTTTTCTTTTACACCTTCTTTTTCTAATAAACTTATTTTGCTTTTATCATCTTTTAAAGTTTTAGCTATTGTGCAAGCATTATCTTCTTCAGAAATATCATCTATTACTTTTAAAAGATTCTCATCATTTTCAAAAGTTCTAATTACTTTATTATCAGAACAAAGGTCTTTATATTCCATTTTTTCTTCTTCAGTTAATGTGTTAATTATATCTTCTCTTATATCTAATCCTCTAGTATTTCTCATATTAAATGCTTTACTAGAATGAAGAACATTTTCTTCGTTTTTTTCATAAATATTAAGTGCTCTTATTTTTGCTGACGTATCCTTTATTGATTTAATAACCATAACAATTTCATCTAAGTAATATTCATTATAATTATTTTTCAATTTCAATACCTCTTTAAAAGTTACAGCTTTTTTTACCCACTCTAACTTTTGTATATCATTCATAGAATTAATTTTATTGTTTACATTTTTTCTATATCTTCTATTCATTATATACATTAGATTTTCTCCTCTTATCGTTTGTATATTTTTTCTATTTGCATTTTATACTACTTTTAATAAATATTCAATTCAAAAAGAATAAAAACTTAAAAAACAGGTTGACAAACCAAGCCAAACATGTTAAGATAAGTATTGTCCGTAGCGACACAAACCAATATGGAGAGGTGGTCGAGTGGTTTAAGGCACCAGTCTTGAAAATTGGCGTGCGTTCATAGCGTACCGTGGGTTCGAATCCCACCCTCTCCGCCATAATAAAATAATAATTGTAGCCAACCAAATATGGAGTAGTACCCAAGTTGGTGAAGGGGACAGTTTGCTAAACTGTTAGGTCGAGCAATCGGCGCGGAGGTTCGAGCCCTCTCTACTCCGCCAGAAGAAAAACCTATGTAACCGTTGAAATATCAACATTTTACATAAGGCTTTTTTTTATTTTAAAAAAAGGAAAACAGAACAAAAAAGTTGACATAACACAAAAAACATGGTAAAATATAAATATCATTTAAAATAAAATACGAAAAAATAATTTGTCATATCCGATTCTTTTTAAAGATATGATAAATTAGAGAAAAGGAGTTAAAAGTGGCTAAAAAGACGTTAAAAGAGGCAAAAAAGATGTTTGAAGGCATAAAGAAATTACAAGTTTTCTCGCCTATAAAGCAGAAAGATGATGACCAAAACAAACATTGGTTAACGGACGAAGAATGTTTAGAAAGATTTGGTTTATTATTAGACGAAATACGGTTAGAAGTTTTTTTTAAAACTGGAATCATTTTGGATAACGAGAAAATTTGGTTAAAAACGAAGTTTTTGGACGAAAAAACAAACATCATTTTCTATGGAGCTTTTGTAGACGACCCTAAAACACACAAGCCTTTTATGGCAATAAATTTAGAGGTTGATCCTAGAAGTGGAAGAGTAGAAATTGTTTGTGGACCAATTTAACTCTTTAAAAGGAGCAAACGAGCTTATCGGATGCTCCTTTTTTCTGTGTACGACAAAATTTCTGGTATTCACCGACAATATTTGATTATGTTATTGGATATGGTTCTTATTGAAAATGTAACAAAAACGACATAAAAAAAATATTGAAACGTAACAAAAAATATAATATATTAAAAATGTAATAATATAAAATGGCATAAATATAAAATGAAGAAGGGGATAAAATGTCAAAAAATAACAAAAGAATAATAATAAAAATATTATTAATAATCACAGTAATAATATCAATAAACAACATAACTAAATCTGCACAACAAATAAAAGAAAATACCGAAATAAAAACACAATGGGAAGACTATATAAACCAACGGAGACGGTGAAGAATATTGTTATACAAATTCAACAAAAAAAACATCAGATGGAGGATTTATAACTGCAGGAATATATGCAGGAGGAGATATAACCCTAGCAAATGGCCAACAAATGAAATTTAATAGTCAATATGATGGAATAATAATAAAATATGACAAAAATAGCGGAATACAATGGGCAAAAAACATTTCAGGGGATGGAATGGAACACATAAATGATATAAGAATAACATCAGAAGGCAAATATATAATAGCAGGATCAACAAGTAGTACAAGTATAAAACTAGATAACGAACATACAATAACAACAGGTAAAGACACAATAGATACAGGAGAAGACAACTACTTTTTAATTCAATATGATAATACAGGAAACATTGAATGGGTAAAAAACTATAAAATAGCAGATGGAATACCAATAATACAAGACATAAAAATAACTGACGACCAGGGATCAATGTTAGTACAAGCAACATATTGGCGAGAAGTAAAACTAGACAATGGACAAACATTTAAAGAACCAACAGGTTTTCAAAATGGAATAATAGTAAAATACAATAATCAAGGAAAAACAGAATGGGCAAAAAGTGTGGAATCTGAAACTACGGCAAGATTTGAAGGAATGGAGATAACAACACAAGAAGAACTTTTAGCATACACAAATACATCAAAAGAAAAAATAATATATGAAGGCAATAAAGAATTTGGTGAAAAAGAAAAATCTCAAGGAATCTTACTAAAATACACAAAAGAAGGACAAATAAAAAAAATAGTAACACTAAAAGAAGCTGACAATGCAATATTTAGCCAAGTAACAGCAACACAAGATGGAGGATATATAATATCAGTAGAATTCCAAGGAAAAACAATTAAGGTAAATGATGACATTACAATAAACAATGAAAAAAATACAGGAACATCAGTTGCATTAATAAAATATAATAAAAATGACGAAGTAGAATGGACAAAGATGATAGCAGGAGATGAATCAGACGACCTTGAAGAGAAAACGCCATTAATGAGCTCTAATATGAAAATACTTCAAACCGAAGATAAAGGTTATATAACAGCATTCTATACAACAGGAAAAAAACTAATAACAAGCGATAGCGAATACGAATTCAAAAATACAGGAACCATTAAATATGCATTAATAAAAATGAATTCAACAGGAGAGATTGAATGGGCAAAAGAAATAGGAGATGGATTAATACAAATATATGAAATAGTACAATTAGGAACAGACGACTATTTAACAGAAGCATTATTATATGATACTAAAATTACGACAGAAACAGGAAAAACATTCAACAAAAAGAATGGTACATTACAAATAAGACTTTCAAAACAAACGATTACACAACCAACTACACAACCGACAACAGATCCTGGAAGCGGAAGTGGAGGAGGAAGTGGAACTGGCGGAGGAAACAGCGGAGGAAGCGATAACGACACTCCAACACCAACACCAGGAAAAGATGACGACGAATCAAAAAAAGATGATAAAATATCCGCATGGATCGAAAAATGGCAAAGTTCTGGAAGTCCATGGGATGAGGATGAATACTCAACATTTAACGATTCTAATAACGATGATTATGACTCAGATATGAATGCATATACACTAG
>CANQPF010000081.1 GCA_947625665.1 uncultured Clostridia bacterium
GAATTTAATTATGAATTACCAGAAGAATTGATAGCTCAAACACCGATACAAAAAAGAGATGAATCAAGGCTTATGGTATTGGATAGACAAAAACAATCAATAGAACATAAAGTTTTTAAGGATATTATAGATTATTTAGAACCTGGAGATTGCTTAGTTAGAAATAATACGAAAGTTATACCAGCACGTATATATGGGAAAAAAGAAACAGGAGCAAATGTTGAATTTTTATTATTAAAAAATATAGAAGGAGATGTTTGGGAATCAATTGTGAGACCTGGAAATAAACTTCATGTTGGAACAAAAGTTATATTTGGAGAAGGATTACTTGAAGCTGAGATATTAGAAGTATTACCAGGTGGAACAAGAAAAGTTGAATTTAAATATGATGGAATATTTAATGAAATACTAGATAAAATTGGTTTAATGCCTTTACCACCATATATACATGAAGAATTAAAGGATAGAAATAGATATCAAACAGTATATGCTAAATATAATGGTTCTGCTGCTGCACCAACAGCAGGACTTCATTTTACGCCTGAATTATTAAAAAAAATAGAAGAGAAAGGTGTAAAAATAGCAAATGTAACTTTACATGTAGGTATAGGAACTTTTAGGCCAGTAAAAGAAGAAAAAATAGAAGATCATGAAATGCATTCAGAACATTTTTATATAAAGAAAGAAGATGTAGAGAAAATTAATGAAACAAAAAAAGCAGGAAAACGTGTGATTTCCGTAGGGACTACATCTTGTAGAGTGTTAGAAACAATAGCTGATGAAAATGGAATGGTAAAAGAAACAGAAGGTGATACGCAGATATTTATTTATCCAGGATATAAATTTAAATGTTTGGACGGATTAATAACAAATTTTCATTTACCACAATCCACGTTATTAATGTTAGTATCAGCATTAGCAGGTAAGGAATATATTTTAAAAGCATATGAAGAAGCAGTAAAAGAAAAATATAGATTTTTTAGTTTTGGAGATGCAATGTTTATTAAATAATAAATACAATATTTATTGAATAGAGGAGGAAAAATGAAACACGCAGTAACATATGAATTATTACATGAATGCAAACAAACTGGTGCAAGACGTGGAGTAATACATACTCCACATGGAGATATTCAAACTCCAGTATTTATGCCAGTTGGAACACAAGCAACTGTAAAATCTATGACACCAGAAGATTTAAAAGAAGAAATACGGAGCACAAATTATTCTTTCAAATACATATCATTTATATTTACGACCAGGTCAAGACATAATAAAAGAAGCAGGTGGATTACATAAATTTATGAATTGGGATAGACCTATATTAACTGATAGTGGTGGATTCCAAGTGTTTAGTTTAGGAGATTTAAGAACTATAAATGAAGATGGTGTAGAATTTAAATCGCATTTAGATGGAAGTAAACATATATTTACGCCAGAAAGTGTGATGAAAACAGAAGAAGATTTAGGTGCAGACATAATTATGGCATTTGATGAATGTTGTCCATATCCTTCAACATATGAGTATACAAAACAATCAATGGAAAGAACTTCAAGATGGGCTAAAAGGTGTAAAGATGCACATACTACAATCGATAAACAATCTTTATTTGGAATTGTACAAGGAGGATTTTATAAAGATTTAAGAGATCAAAGTGTAAAAGATTTAGTAGATATGGACTTTCCTGGATATGCAATTGGAGGAATAAGTGTAGGAGAGCCAAAAGAAGAGTTTTTAGATATTTTAAATTATACAGCTCCTCAATTACCTAAAGAAAAGCCAAGATATTTAATGGGGGTTGGAACACCAGATTATTTAATAGAAGCGGCAATTGCAGGAATAGATATGTGTGATTGCGTTTTACCAACTAGAATTGCAAGAAATGGAACAGCAATGACTTGGAATGGGAAAATTGTGGTAAGAAATGCTACCTATGAAAGAGATTGGAGACCTCTTGATGAAGAATGTGACTGCTATACTTGTAAAAATTATACAAGAGCATATATACGTCATTTAGTTAAAACAAATGAGATTTTAGGAGTTAGATTATTGACAATACATAACTTAAAATTCTTGACTAAATTAATGGAAAGAGTTAAAATAGAAATAGAGGGAGATAATTTATTAACCTTCAAAAAGGAATTTTATAAAAAATATGGATATATTGGTTAAAAATTGATTTACTAATTAGTAAATTAATTAACAGGGGGTGCACAAATGAGTTTATTAGATGAGAATTATTTCGAAAAAGAAAAAAATCCAAAAAAAGCAAGAATGATAGTTTTAGTATTTATTATATTAATAGTTGTGGCTATGATAGTAATAATAGCAATGCTTTTTGCACTTAAAGAAGAACCTTTAACAGCAAATATTGACGGAACACAAAATAATGCAATCATTTCATTATTTAAGGAAGAAGGAGACATAACTTATGTACCTGTAAAAAAGATAGCCTCATATATAGGATATGAAGCGTATAATGGAGAATATCAAGCTAAATCAGAAGAATTAAGCAAATGTTATGTAATAAGTGAAAAAGAAGTTGTAAATCTAAAATTAGATTCAACAAGAATATATGCATTAGATTTATCAGATACAGATGGAAATTATCAGTATTTCGATACAAAAACACCAGTAAAAGCTTTTGATGGAGAATTATATATAGATGTTAGAGATATGACAAAAGTATTTAATACTCTTTATGAATACAATCAAGAAACTAACCAGATAAAATTATATACATTACCATATTTAGTTCAGACATATAACTCAAAAGTTTTATCATATAACTATGAAGCTATTGACGAAAACTTCTACAATCAAAAAGCAATTTTTGATGATATGTTAGTTGTAACAAGAAATAAAAAGGTACGGAGTTATAAATGCTGATTCTGGAGAAGTAATGATAGAAGCAAAATATGATACTATACAATATTTAGCAAATGTAAATGATTGCATAGTATCAGATGAAGGAAAATATGGAGTTGTATCTCCTAGAGAGAAGAAAACAAAAATACAAGTAAATTATGATAATATTGATTTAATGGATAAAGAAGCAGCTTTATATGCAGTAAAGAAAGATGGAAAATATGGAATGATAGATTTAAAAGGAGTATCTAAAGTTCCAGTAGAGCTTGAGGATGTAGGAGTAGATATAACTAAATTTAAAGAAAATAATATAAAAAATAGATATATATTAGTAGACAATTTGATACCTATAAAGAGAAATGGACAATGGGGACTTGTTGATGTAAAAGGAAATTTAGTAGTTGGATTTACCTATGATAGTTTTGGATATGTAAGTTCAAATAATAAAAATGCAATAAACTTATTAGTGATACCAGGATATGACGTGATTGTAGCTTGCAAAGATGATAAGTATACATTAATTAATAGATCAGGACAACCGCTATTTGGAACAGTTGTAGATGATATTTATATGACATATGAAAATGGACAATATAGATACTTTATGAATTATAATGACCAAACGAAAAATGTAGAAGATTACTTAAATCAAATTGGAATTTCTAAGGATGGTACAATAAAGTCTACACCTACACCAACTCCAGCGCCTAATACAGAGCAACAACAAGAACAGACCCAAGAACAGCAAGAAGAACAAGCTAGAGCACAACAAGAGGAAGTATTAAGACAACAACAAGAAGAAGAATTAAAGAGGAGATTAGAGGAAGAGGAAGCTTTGAGGCAACAGCAGGAACAACAACAGCAAGAACAACAGCAGCAACAGCAAATTCAACAATAGATTATAATAAATTTACAGACTTACTTATTTGTAAGTCTGTTTTTTTTGATATAATTGAGAAAGTTGCAAAAAATAGTAGTTTTTTTGATTTTGCTATTTAAAAAAAACTAAAAATGATATACAATAATGAAAAATAATATTATGGGAGAGGTATATGAAGAAAAAATG
>CANQPF010000082.1 GCA_947625665.1 uncultured Clostridia bacterium
CAGCATAATATTAAGGTTTTTCCCACCAATTAGGCCTGGGAAATAGAGCGAATCTCTATTCGTAAAGCTAACGTCAGCACTAGTGTTATTGAATCCATATCCGACCTGGTCAGCGGTTAAATTAAATTTCTCTGAGTACTTTTCTTCTATACTTTTAAGCAATAATTCTATTGGTATTGTTCCAAGAACATCTTCAGCCAATTCTGGATTTATAAATTTATCCCATACTTTTGTTTTTGATAGTACGCTAAGATATTTACAACTGTTATGAGAACTAGCAACATTAAACTTACTAAAGTATCTGCTGATTAGGGGACCAGCCTTACCATTCACTGAATTTAATATGTTTTCATTTGGCATACTATTAAACTTAAATGTATAGCTAGTAGAACCTGCTGTTAAATATGGAGTATAGTCAACACATGTATTAGCAATAACTGTTGTTACTACTATATACACATAATCCTCATCTGCATAAAATATTTTCCAGTCTGTTACACCTTCTATAAAGCATTATATAATTTTATATTTTAATTTTGCAAAATAATAAATAACCTAAACAGTTATTAAACTTCTGTTTAGGTTTTTCATTAATATATATAATATAAAAAATTGTTTATTTTGATGAAAAATTTTCTTTATTTATTTTCCAATATCCAGCTTTTTTAGATCCTACTCTTTCTATTATTCTGCTTTCCTTTAATTTATCCATATATCTCTTTATAGTTTTATCTGTTGTTTGTAATTTTTTGGCTAGCTCATTTTGAGTTATATTATGCTTCTTTTCTATTATTTCAAGTATTTTTTTCTCTTTTTCTGATAAATTTAAAGGGACATTTAAAGGGACATTTAAAAGGACATTTAAAGGGACATTTGCTATTTGTTCTAATTCTTCATCAGATTTTCTATAGAAAATAACTGTAAATCCTAATTTATCTTGCCTAAAATCAACTTTTACATTGTTTTTTTGGCATTCTTCATAAATTCTTCTTATACCTGTTCCAAAGGCTTCTATTTCATGCGATAAAAATAAAGTCTGTGCTATTATTTTATTTCGCAAAATTGATTTTCCTGTTCCTTTTATAAAATCCTGTGGTGTATATTCTTCTGGAAATGTACCTGGATTATATATTTCAATTCTGTCTTTAAAAATAGATATTTCAGCTTCTTGGTTAGTTACCATTGATTGATGACATAAACAATTCATAATTGCTTCTCGAATTGAATCTACAGGGATTTCTGGAATTTCAAGTCTTTCAATTCTACCAGTTTTCAAATTGACAGTCCATTTTATATGTTCCTTTACATAAGCTTCTCCAATTTTACTTAATTCTATTATATTTCCAGTTTTTCTTGATATATCAATAAAAGTATTCTTTGTTTCTGTTGCAAAAACAGCCATTTTCAAAACAATATTTGCATTCTTTCCAAATAAAGCATTTCCTGCATTTAACAAATAACCTTCTTCATTGATTAATCCTAATCTATTTAATATGTCATGTTTATTTGTATATTTATAATTAATTCTTTGACTTTCATTACCTTGTTTTATACAACTTTTTAAAAGTTCTTCTTTTATATCTTCATAATTATATTTTGTTACTTGATTTTCCCATTGAGAATCTGCTTTATTTGCTTTTAAAATTAAATTTCTTAATTCTCGTTGTGATAATTGTTTATCTTCATCACTAACTCTTATATAGGTTCTACCATTAGCAAAGTAAGGTATGTCATTTCCTTCAAATTCAACTTTTATACAAGATTTTCCTTCTAACTCTATTTCTTCAATTATAGGATAAATCTTTGGCTCAATACTATCTGTTATCGTTCTTGATATATTTCTTAAAGTATCTTTACCTATTTGTTGCCCTAATACTGTTCCATCATTTTTTATTCCAAAATATAAAATTCCTTTTTGGTGTTTATTTAATATAGATACAATTGATATTATTGCCTCTTTTAGTTCACTTGTAGATTTTTTTAATTCTGTTTTTTCATCTTCAAAAAAATTATTCTTCATATCAATCTCTCCTTGCTTAACTTTGAATGTAGTATATCACAGATAACTAATTATTAGAATATATTTTAAATAAAATTTTAATATTTATATCATATAATAAAAACTTTAGTAATCTTTTCACATTACTTTTATAGGATGTACAAAATAAAAGAAAACATTTATAAAATGAACTATATAATATTAAAAATTTTGTGAATTTAATAATTTAAATAAAAAAGTTTATTCAAATGTATAGCAATAGAAGTGGTGATTTTATAATTTCTTTGACGTAACAGACTGGAAGATTTTTTACGCAGATGAGGATTATGTGTATATCATCACTTCTAACTTTATAAATAATTCTATATTGAAAAATAATCCATATTTAATAAAATCTTCTGCATATAATGGAACAATTTGCTTTTATTTTAATTCTTGTCCAACTAAACTTGTATCACAAATATCTACAGTAGACACTTCTAAAATAATTCAAAATTTTTATAAATTAATAAGTAAAACAGTTAACACAGAAAGTGCTAGGTATACCGCTAATCTTATCGATCCAGACAATTGGAAGGAGTTCGTTGATTCTGCTTTAGCAGAAGAAGCAATTGGATCACCAACCATCGAAATGTTAGTTGAATATTGGAATAACAATAATAATACAAAATCTGACAAACTATCATTAAGTGCTTCTGGTAATTCTTATGACCTTAATGGTAGTGTTAGTCATTACTCAACGACAATCAATAATGACCCATTACTTATATCTCCGATTCAAAGCACTAACTATCAAGTACAACTTTTTATTGCTGGACCAACAACCAATGGGACAGCGACTTGGAGACTACAAAAATCATCAAATAGCACCATACAGATAGGTACAAATGCCAACTACCTAAGTAACAGTAATAACTTTGGGGCTAGACCGGTTGTACGATTAAGGTCGGAATCGTGTTTATTAATAAAGAACGGATTATGGACTCATACAAATTAAGTGCAGTAATAATTGTATAAAAATTAAATATCTATGGATACGGTATAATGTTAAAATATTTAAACATTTTCTAGTATGTAGATGGGTGCTATATATACAACAACCACGGTTGATCCGTGGTTGTTGCTGTTTATCTATAATTAATAATATTTGATAAACTTTTTTGATTATTTCAATATTAGTATCTAGGTCCAAACATCACCTAGACTTTTTACTAAAGTAGCCGTTCTTTTTAAGCGAACCACAGGCCTTAAACCTGTTTGATCACTGTTCGAATTTAAGGAACGTGTACAAAGTGGCTCGTTATCTATTCTTATAAGACTTCCATTGTTGTATGGTGTAGCTATTGTGTAAAATCTCTCAGTCTGAACACCAGTATAATAGCAGTTATCAGCATTGTAAATTGTATTACCATTACTTGGATTTTGTAAACTTGTTACATATGAGCCATTACATACGACGTTCAATCTAGAAGATGGATACTTTTCATTCCAACTAGCCATAAAAAGTTCAGCAGTAGGTCCCCCAATAGCCTCTTCTGCTATAATATCATTTACAAAAAGATTCCAAATATCTGGATCTAGTAATTTTGATGCACATTTTGAACTATTATCTGTGTTATTTTTATTAGTTATCAGTGTAAAATATTTTTGTAAAATAATAGAAGAATTTATTTTCGATATATTTGATATCGTGGTAGCAGGGATTGAAGGGAAATAGAAACCAGTATTTATTCCACTACTATTTGATGACTGCATTCCAGAATTAGGAGGTAAATTTTGCGGTAATATACATTTAGAGGTTATTATATACACATAATCCTCATCTGCGTAAAAAATCTTCCAGTCTGTTACATCA
>CANQPF010000083.1 GCA_947625665.1 uncultured Clostridia bacterium
ATTACTTAAAGTTGTACCGCTTAGGTTTGTTCTCTTGGAATTTATTGTTTACTTTTCAATGTACTTTATGTTATGTTTTTGTTGCTTAACGTATTGCATTATACTATACCTTTTTCATTTTGTCAACAACTTTGAAAGATTTTTTAAAAAATTTTTTTAGACAAAATAAAAAACTAGTAATGTCCTTATTATCTTATTAAACATAGTGTTTTTTTATTACTAATTTTTGATGTGTTTTTTTTATTTTTTTCCTTCGTTGCTCGGTACTTTTTTATCTTAACATAAGTTGATTTTTATGTCAATAGTTTTTTTGGATTTTTCGACATTTTTTTGATTTTTTATTATGGTCTTGATTATAATAATTACAAAACATATAATTATATACTTTTTAATAAACTATAATAATATTTTTAACCATTGTACTTTAATATAAAAATAGTTTATATATCAACTAATATCAAATCCTCTCCTATACATCTGATATTATTCCACGGTATTGTAATATCATTTACTTGTGAAAATATATTTATAACTTTATTACCTCCTGGAACAATAATTGCTGTTATCATTCCTGTTTCTAAATCAGCACAAACATCTTGAA
The DNA here is from genome assembly GCA_947625665.1 of uncultured Clostridia bacterium. GTDB lineage: Bacteria > Bacillota > Clostridia > TANB77 > CAG-508 > CAG-269. The sequence goes on from CANQPF010000083.1 coordinate 602, forward strand.
CAAAACCAAGTCTTTTTCCATTATTAATATTAACAACTTCTTTATGCTTAAAATCTAATCCTTTTTCTCCCATTCTCCTTTCTTTCCTCCTTAATATTTAAATTCTTCTTATATTATATATATGCTATTTTTTATAAAATAAAAAATATTTTTATCCCATTAATATGAACTCTTTTTTGTTACTGAATTTATAACCTCAACAACAACTTCACACATAATAAAAATAGACTGTTAATAAAACCATATTAAATCTTATTAACAATCCTTAATCAAATATTACAAAACTTAATTATTTATAAAATCTTTTCATATTTTTTATCGCATTCTTTTCAAGACGTGATACTTGTGCTTGAGATATTCCAATTTCTTCTGCAACTTCCATTTGTGTCTTACTATCAAAAAATCTCTTTTGAATAATCATTTTCTCTCTATCATTCAATTTTGTAAGAGCACCTGCAATTGTTATTTTCTCTGCCCAAAGTTCATCTGTATTTTTTGGATCTTTCACTTGATCTAAAATAAAAATACTTTCATTTCCATCATTATATATTGGTTCCTGTAATGATATCGGATCTTGTATAGCATCAAAACTAAATACGATATCTTCTCTTGTAACATTAAATTCTTTTGCTATCTCATCCAATGTAGGTTCTTTACCTTTTTCTTTTAAATATCTTTCTTTAAATTGAATAGACTTATAAGCTAAATCTCTAACTGACCTACTAACTCGTATACTATTATTATCTCTTAAGTATCTTTTCACTTCTCCGTATAATCATTGGTACAGCATATGTGGAAAATTGTACATTTTGACTTAAGTCGAAATTGTCTATTGCTTTTATTAATCCTACACAACCTATCTGAAATAAATCATCTGCATTTTCGCCCCTGCCATAAAATCTTTTTATTACACTCAATACTAATCTTAAATTTCCTTTTATAAATTTTTCTCTTGCTTCTTCATCTCCTGCTTTTATTTTTATAAATAATTCGTCTTTTTCTTCTTTACTTAATAAAGGCAACGTCGATGTGTTGACACCACATATTTCTACTTTGTTGCTCTTCAAAAGAAAAAACCTCCTTTAAGAAATATTATTGTATTAATATTATTTCCAAATTCGGTTTTTTTATGCCACCGCTCATCCTGTCTTGCTCATAATGTCTCTTTTCATTTTTTTTATTATTTTTTTCTCTAACCTAGATATGTAACTTTGCGAAATTCCGAAGCTCGTCTGCAACTTCTTTTTGAGTTTTCTCTTTTTCAGATTTCAATCCGAACCTCATTTCCATTATTTCTTTTTCTCTTTCATTCAATTTTAATATAGAAGCTTTTAATAATTTTCTATCAACTTCATCTTCCAAATTTCTTGAAGTTATATCTGGATCTGTTCCTAAAATATCTGATAGTAATAATTCATTTCCTTCTCCATCTTTATTAAGAGGTTCATCAATTGAAATTTCTCCCTTTATTCTATTACTTTTTCTCAAAAACATTAATATCTCATTTTCTATACATCTCGATGCATATGTTGCTAATTTTATTTTTTTATCAGCTTTAAAAGTATTAACACTTTTCATCAAACCTATAGTACCAATCGAAATTAAATCTTCTATGCCTATTCCTGTATTTTCAAATTTCTTTGCTATATAAACAACTAATCTCAAATTCCTTTCAACTAATATCTGCCTTGCTTCTAAATTATTTTCTTTATCTAATTTCTGTATCATTTCTTTTTCTTCATCTGGAGATAATGGTGGAGGAAGTGTCTGACTTCCCGCTATATAGAATATCGGTAAATATTCTATTTCATTATCTTCATTTATATATCTTGCACAAATATTATTCACACTATCCTTTAAAAGTCTTACCAACTTCTTCATGTTATTCACTCCTATCCATAATATTTTGGGTTTATGCCGTTCCAACTAGTGCTTTATATTCTCCACGTTTAGTTAATGATTTATTATAAATTCCTATTATTATATTCTCATCACGTTTTCTTTCTATTTCCCCTTCATCTTCTTTTATAATCTCTATGTATTGTGGTCTAATTCCTAAAAGCATTCCGATGCTCTCTTCCTAATGAAGAAAACGGTATTAATTTTAATTTAGAACGATATACTTCTTGAACTCTTTCAGGAATTTTATCAAAATCTCCTACAAGTATCTCTTCTATATTATTCAATATTTCTTTTGGCAAAGCATCATATAAAATTGACCTCTCAACTATTACAACAGGTGTATTGCTTATTGGTTCTTTCAATAAATTACCTGTATCAATCATTGCAACTGTTTCTATTATTTTTTCATTTAAACAAACCTTCAATTTACAATACAAATTTCTATTTGTAATCTTATTCTTTATTATCTTAAAACAAGAAAAAATAATTATATATGCAATTATTGCACTTATTGCAATTGTTTTTAAAGGATATGTACCTAAAAATAATCCATTTCTCATTAATATATCTTGAGGCTTTATTATATATATTAGTGCAAAAGCAACTCCACCAAATAAAAATGACGTTAAATAAAAAAATAATAATTCTTTCCACATTCTTTTTACTGTTTGTGGATTAAATGCAATGTATACAATTATTATTGAAAGTAAAAACTTAAGTATAATGTTTGAATATATTTGTAATCTAGATATATATGCAATTATTGTATAAACTGCACCTATTACTGCTGAAATTATAATCCTAATAGTACTAATTTTATTTTTTATAATCAAACCTGTTGCAAATAGAATGATATAGTTCATTATGATATTTTCTATAAAAACCACATCTATATAAATTGTCATTTTAAATCATTCCTTTTTTGAAGATGCAAAACTTAATACTAATTAACTTTGTTGATATTCACATTCTACTACGTCTGTTTTAAAAATGCTGTCTTTTCTTAGTGCAGAAAAAAAGAAATAATCGACAAAGTCGATTATTTCTTAATATAATAAATTATAAATTACATGTTTTTAGTTTTATTTTTACGTAAAAATGCTGGTATATCTAAATCATTCTGAGAATTGTTTGATGGTGTGCTTGTTGGTATAGAACTTATTTTCTTTTCCCAATTTTTAGACACAGTATTATTTATGCTAGGAGGATTAATTGCAACATCTTTCTCAAATCCAGTTGCAATAACTGTTATTTGAATTTC
>CANQPF010000084.1 GCA_947625665.1 uncultured Clostridia bacterium
CTAAACAAAAATTTATAAGAAGTAGGTGATTAAAATCTCAAATAAATCTAGAATTATAAAAAACATTTTTATTATATCATTATTAATTTCTCTTATGTTGGGATTCTCTAAATCCTATACCTCCTATACTATTGATAATTTAGACTTTGTCATAGCTCTTGGTATAGATGTTTCAGATACTGATGAAAGTAAATTAAAGGTTTCTTTTGAATTTACAAAATCTTCAAATTATTCTCCTGATTCTAGTTCAAGCGAAAGCGAAACTGTAATAAACACAGTTGAAGCATCTTCTATTGATAATGCAATCAATTTAATGAATGCACATATGGGCAAAGAATTGAAACTATCTCACTGTAAACTAGTTGTGTTCTCAGAAAAGCTCGCAGAAAAGGGCATCTCAAACGAAATATACACTCTAGTTAATAATGTTCAAATTAGACCCTCTACTAATATTATAATTTCAAAATGTGAATCAGAAAAATATCTATCTGATTTAAAACCAAGCATCGAAAGTTATATAACAAAATATTTCGACGTATTTCCTGATTCAGGCAAATATACTGGATATACAACTAATGCCACAATAGGAGATTTCTTCTATTCCATGTCTACAAACACATGTGAGCCTTTTGCAATTTTAGGTGGACCTTATGAAGAAAATTCTTCTGAGTATCAAGATGTAAATAATATTATATCAGGAAATATACCTATAAATTCTGAAAGAAAAGTAAATAATTTTGGATTAGCAGTATTTAAAAATGATAAACTTGTAGGCGAACTGTCTGCTTTAGATACTTTATGCTTTTCAATATTAGCTGATAGAATAAATAACTGCACAATATCAGTTCCTAATCCAAAGAATTCTAATGATTATTTAGATTTATTTTTATATGATGATAAAAGTGCAAAAATTAATGTTGATATAATAAACAATTCTCCTTATGTTAGTATAGATGTAAAAATATCAGGCATTATTCTAACTACTACCTATAACTCAGATTATTTAAATGATGAAACTTTACAACTAGTTTCTAATTATGCTTCTAGCTATTTAGAATCTTCTATTTCTAACTATCTATACAAAACAGCTAAAGATTATAAAGCCGATATAACTTGTATTGGAAAAAGAGCCTTAAAAAATTTTAGAACTTGGAAAGATTATGAAAGTTTTAATTGGAAAGATCGTTATCGTGACTCATTTTTCAATGTAAAAGCAAATGTTAATATAAAATCAGGATCTCTAATCACAGAGAGCTAAGAAAGGACTCATTGTCATGTATATGTATAATTTATTTTTCTATTTAGTAATAATACTTTTTTCTATTTACTCTTTTATAAAAGTTCTATTTTATGCAAAATACGAAATAGAAGTAGAAAATAATAAAAGCGGAGCAATTGCAATGATTGCATTCTCCGCTATAAGTCTTATAATTGGTTGTTTTTTTGTTATTATTGATCAATAATTATATTAGTGCAAAATCAATTTCCTTAAATTCCTTACTTGCTGATATAACTTCTATTTTTACCTTATCTCCTATTTTATAGACCTTATTGGTTTTTTCACCAATAAGTCTCTTTTTTTCTTCATCATAAATGAAATATTCATTACCTAATTTATTAAATCTAATCAAACCTTCTATAGTATTTTCAAGTTCAACAAATATTCCAAAGTTTGTAACTGAAGAAATTATTCCTTCATATTGCTCCCCTATTTTATCTTCCATATACTCTGCCATTTTAATATCTTGAGCTTCTCTCTCCACTTTAGTTGCAATTTTTTCACGTTCTGAAGACTGTTCTGCTCTTACATTTGCTTGAAAAGAATATTTTACTAATGTATTATCTGAAACTAAATAATTATTCTCTAAATATTTAGAAATAACTCTATGAATAAATAAATCTGGATATCTTCTAATTGGAGAAGTAAAATGGCAATAATATTTGCTTGCTATTCCAAAATGCCCTTTATTCTCTGCTTCATATCTGGCAACTTTTAAAGTCCTTAGCACAAGATTAGAAATAACTTTTTCCTCTTCCATTCCTTTTATTTTTTCCAATACCTTAGCAAATTCTTTTGGATAAACCTCTTCACTAACTTTTATCTTTAAGCCAAAATTAAACAAAAATTTATTTAATTCTCTTACTTTATCAATATCTGGCTCTTCATGAACACGATAAATAAAAGGAGCTTCTAACCAATAAAATTTTTCTGCAACAGTTTCATTTGCTGTAAGCATAAATTGTTCTATTATTTCATTTGCAAATTTTTGCTCATATCTTCTAACATCAATGGTTTTTCCCGTGATTGGATCTAATTCAATCTTACTTTCTGGAATATCCAAATTAAGATACCCTTGTTCCATTCTCCTATTTTTTAAAATTGTTGCAAGTTCAGCCATTCTTTTTAAATGTTCAAAATATGGTTCATATTCTTTTAGATATTTATCTTCAATTTTCTTTCCATTAATAAAGTTCAAAGATGCCTGGACTCCATTATAGCTCATCCTTTTAGTTACCCTTATAACTCCTTTATATATTTGTGAAGATACAATTTTTCCTTTATTGTCAATTTCCATACTACAAGAAAGAGTATATCTATCCACATTTTCATTTAAACTGCAAAGTCCATTTGAAAGCTCACGTGGTAACATAGGAATAACTCTATCCATCATATAAATACTTGTTCCTCTTAACAAAGCTTCCTTATCTAATAAACTATCTTCTTTTACATAGTGGCTAACATCAGCTATATGAACATCCAATCTGAAATTTCCATTGTCCAATTTTTCTACCCTTACCGCATCATCTAAATCTTTAGCATCTTCTCCATCAATTGTAAATATCTCTTTATCTCTCATATCAATACGATTTTTAATATCATTTGAATCAATTTTATTTCCAAAAGTCTTAGCTTCTTCAACAACTGGTTTAGGAAATCTGCTCGGTAAATCATATTGTTTTATTAAAGACAACATGTCAACTCCAGCTTGATTTATTCCTCCGATAACTTGAATTATTTTTCCCTCAGCTTTTTTACCGTTTTTAGGAAATTTCGTTATCTTAACTACCACTTTGTGATTATTTCTTGCTTTTCCAAAAAACTTTTTAGGGATATATATGTCTGTTCCAAAACTTTTATCATCTGGAACAACAAATCCAAAATTTTTATTATTTTGAAACACACCTACTATTTTGTCAGTTTCATGCCTCAAAATCTTTATTACTTTACCTTCTTGGCTTTTACCAGTTTCTTTTTTATCTATTATAATCTCTACTATATCCCCATTTAATGCATTTTTCGAATTTTCTCTTGAAATATATATTTCTTCATCTTGCCCATCTATTTTGACAAATCCAAATCCTCTTTGATTTTTTCTATATTTTCCTTCTAAAATATTTTGCTCCTTTATTTTAATTTTCCTCCTTTCTTAGAGTATATAAAATCATTCTTATGCAATCAAAGATTGCAAGTGGGTACCACAAAACTTTGTTGTCTACTACAATAAAAAAAGGCTAGTTTTTTTACAAACCGCCTTATTTTACTATGCCATATATATTATTCCCAAAGCAACTGATAAGATTACGAATACTATAGTTAAAATTATAAGTAATCTCTTTTGCTTTCCTTCTTTAGTTCTACTTTTATTTTTTTCATAGAAATTATCTGTTGAAGATCCTGTTATTGTTCCTGA
>CANQPF010000085.1 GCA_947625665.1 uncultured Clostridia bacterium
CTTGAGGCTCCGCTTATAACATAGCCTTTTAGGCGATATTAGTAAAATACCTCCGGCTAAGCCGGAGGATATTTATTGCGTATAACAAGATTAAGTTGCCTTGATTCGTAGGGGTATAAATCAACATATATTTTATAAATTTTGAGCTTCAAAATATGTATCAACTTTATCAATTTCATTTTGATTGAATTCTTTAAAGAAAGAAGTATAAGTATCAAGTGTAGTTTGAATTTTCTTATGACCTAGTATTTTTTGCAATGCTTTAACTTGCATACCACTTTCAATGCAACGAGTTGCAAAAGTATGGCGTAGCATATGTGTATGAAGATTTTCTGCAATATGCTCTTTCTTATTTAAACGTTTTAGATAACAATTTACTTGTATAGGATTAATACATGAATTTTTAGCTGTATCATAAAAAAGTAACTCCTGTATATTTGTAACCTGTCTTTTTTGTACTTGCTTTAAAATTTCTTTTACACGTGAAGTCATAAGAAAAGTTCTTCTAGAATTTTCTGTTTTTGTAGTATCGCCAATAATTGTTTTGTCGTGTATATCTCTAGTGAGAGTTCTTCTTATAGTGATTGTATTAGCTTTGAAATCAATATCACTAACGCTTAATGCCAAAACTTCTCCAATTCTCATACCTGTATATAATTGTAATAAAATTATAGGATTATATTTGTGATCTTGTTTTTCTAAAGCTTTTAGCAATCTCTTATGCTCTTCTAATGTTAAAGCTTCAATTTGTTTGTTGGGAATGTTAGATTTAGGTTTACTAATACTTTCATTATCCAAAGGATTAAACATAATAATTCTATCAGATACAGCTATTTTAAAAGTTTTGTTAATTAATCTGTAAATTTTATCGATAGTATTATTACTATAAATTGTAATATTAGGCAGTACTGCTCTTATATCGTATACGGTGATTTTTTGAATAGGCATATTAACAATATTTGCACAAGTTTTTTCAATTTGTTTTACTGTTTCAAGGTCTCTTAAATATGTACGAACAATAACCTTGTTAGTTAAAAATTTATCTTCTACATGCTCTTTAAGGATTTCAATAAAAGTTTTGTCAACTTTATCTATAAAAGTACCTTGATTTATGTCATTAATGATTTTTGTAAATCTTACTACAAAATTCTTTTTAGTTTCATTTTTTCTTTGGTAAAGAGTCTTTCTTTTGCCATAAACAGTATATTGACCAACCCAGATGTTTTTACTTTTATTAAAAAAGATCGACCCTTGTCCGTTTCCGTTTTTACTTTTAGTTCTACTCATATTATAACATCCTTTCTTTTTTAATATGACAAAAAATGGAATATTACCAATATTTTCCATAAATATATTTTACAATATTTTTTTTAAATTGTAAAGAAAAAATTACAAAAAATTACAAAATTTTACAAAATCTTACAAATATGTCGAAATTTGCGATGAAATTTAATTGAAAAATTTTAATATGATGATATAATTGAAATTAATTTATTTTTTCAAAAAATTTTATATTCTCAATTAAAATTCCCAAAAACTGGACAAACTAAAAATATAAAATTCACTAAGAAAGAAGGGTAAATATGAAAAGTACTAAAAAAAGTAGAAAAAAAGGAAACGGAGAAGGTTCCGTATTTTTTAGCAACTCAAAAAATACATGGGTAGCACAATATATGGTAGAAGGAAAACGTAAAACAATTTATCAAAGGAAGAAAGAAAGCAGAAAAGAATTTTATGCTAGATTTACAAAAGCAATGAATGATGTAAACCAAGGAACATATATAGATACAACACGAAAGACTTTCATTGAAGTTTTAAGAGAACATGTAGATAATAAATATAAGACTAATAAAGTAACGGCAAGGACACATTTACGAGATTTATCAACAGTAAAGCAAATAGAAGAATCATGTTCAGAAATTATTAATATGCCCATTCAAAAAATTACGACTTATCATATTAGAAATGTATTACCTAATCTTACAAAATACAGTAATAATACAATAAAAAAAATATATGGGATGATAAACAAGACATTCAAAGTAGCAGTTTCAGACAGGATAATTCCATACAATGTAATGGATAGTGAAAGTATTAGTCGACCTAAATCAATATTGCCAGATAAACAAATAGAAGCATTAACTTTAGAAGAACACAAAAAATTAATAGATGCTATAAAGGAAGATGACAACATATATAAATATGTAGTTATGTTACAATTATATACAGGAATGAGAATAGGGGAGGTTCTTGCATTAAAAGAAGAAGATATAAACTATAAAGAAAATACAATAACTATTAACAAAGCATTAACAAGAGATATTAATAATAAAGTAACTATGTCAGTAAGACCTAAAACGGAAAATTCTAAAAGAGTTATTTTAATGGATAAAAAAGTGAAAGCTATTTTAATGGAAGCACAAATGAACTCAACTAAAAGAGAAGGATTGATATTTTGTAATGAAAATGCTAAAAACAAAGAAAATAAGTATATAGCTCCAAATAGTATTAATGAATACTTACAGGCTATAAATAGGAGAGAACATATAGTACCAACTTTACATTCTCATATGTTGCGTCATACATATGCAACGAGATGTATAGAAAGTGGTATGCAAGCAAAAGCTTTGCAAAAGATTTTGGGGCATAAAAAAGTACAAGTTACACTTGACATATATACATCATTTTTCAAAGAATTTAATCAAGATGAAATAGATAAAGTAGGTCAGTATCTCGAGGCGAAAGGATTGTAGAGTTTATAAATTCTAAGAAGTTACTGGTTAGCTACACCGTCATTGGCAGGAAAAACATTAATGTACAATGTACAAAGTGACGGAAAAATAGCATCAGCAGAACATTCAGTAAAAACTAAATCAATAAGGCCAGTTGTAGCGTTACCATCATCAACAGTAGGACAAAAGAATACAGAAGGAGTATGGCAATTAGGAACCTCAGCTTCAGAAGCAATAAAACCAACATTCCACTTAAGTACAACAGCTTGGACAGACTCAGTAACAGTAACATTAGGATTCCCATATTTAGATGGATTAAAAGTAGAATACAGTTTTGATGGAGATGATTACTCAACATATACAAAACCATTTGAAGTAACATTAAATGGAGAAATATATGCAAAGACAACAACAAAAGAAGGAAAAATAATGGTAGCAACTATGGAGATTACTAATATAGATGAGCATGAACCAACAGAACCTATTGTTACAGCAAGTGAATTATCAACATCAACTGGAAAGATAACTATAAGAGGAACTTCAACAGATGCAGATGAAAATATAGAAGGGTGGCAAATAAGCAAAAATGGAGATTTAAATATTAATTCTCATGGATGGAAACCGGTTGATCCAACCGGAAGCCTTGACCAGAGCGAAGAGATAATAGATGATTCAGAAACTACCTATTATTTCTATGTAAAAGATAAAGCAGGTGTTATGAAAAAGGATGTACAAATAACAAGTGAGTTGTTTGATCCAATGAAACCAACAATACAATCTGAAAATACTGAATGGACTTCTCAAGAAGTTACTATAACAGTTGGTAATAATACAATCCCTGGTGTAACGTACCAATATACAATAGATGATGGAAGTA
>CANQPF010000086.1 GCA_947625665.1 uncultured Clostridia bacterium
TCTTTTCTGTATGAATATCAACCATTCCCATTAACATTCCTGATTCACTTATATACTGTGGATATATATTTAAATTTTCAAATGTGAAGTATAAGTCCTTCATAACAGTTAAGTTTTTAGTTATTACATAATCTTCATTATTTACTTCATCGTTATCATATAGATTATATTTTCCTCTAAGTACGATATCATAAGTTCCATTTGGTAAAGTTCCATAGTCACTAAAATCTATAGTCTTTTGTTCATTTACATTTATTTCAACATCCTTACCTTCTAGATAATTATGTCCTTTTTGTACATCAGTATTATCATTTATTTTGTCATTAGTTCCATATATTTCAACTTTTACTTTTCCATCAATTATTGCATTATCTGGGTCATCTATTTTGAAGTCTGCTTGTGGTGTGCTTAATGTACCCTTTCCTGCGTATGTAACTGTTGGCATCAATTTTTTGACTTTAAATTTTTGTATGTCTTGATCTATTATGTCTGCTGTTCTACTTCTATCATATTGAATTTCTTTTATTACAAGATCCTGTACACCTGAATTTGCAGCTAATGATTTTCCACCATAATTAATTCTGTATACATCACCATTTTCACCTTCTTGAGGTTTAAATTCTCCTGTAGTTATTCTTGTGGCTGTCCATGTAGTTTGATTATTTGGATTAGTATTATTTTTATCTGTTAAAACTATCTTCTTTATTTGTAAGTCTGTATTATCAGAAATTCTATAATATAGTGAAATTGTTTTATTTTTATCAACTACAATTGACTTATCATCTTCAACTTTTCCACCTGTAGATTTAATTTCTTCTACTTTTGAATGTATTGGTATTGAAAATTGCTTTGTTGCTGATTTTTCATCTCCAATAAGTTCTGATGTCTGCTCTTCTTCCATTTGTGTTAAATCACTGCCGTCGGCTAAATCATATAATCCTTCTACTTTTACTGTATATTTAGAATTTGTACTATATTTTTGACCATCTAGTGCTATTTGATATGAATTAGTCTCATTTTCCTGTATTTCTTTTTCAGACATATAAATGTCCATGTATTGATTGTAATCTTGATAATATTTATATTCATATAAACCTACTTTTGCATTTATAATAGCATTGTCTGGGTCATCTATTTTAAATGATGTTGTTGCAGACTCTTCAGTTATACTCTTAGAATCTATTTGTAAATCTACTGTTTTAGGCTTTGTTTTAAATAATATAAATTCTTGTGGTTCAATTGTTTCACTATTTGCCCCAATTTGAACCTTGTTTACTTTGTATACTTGCCTTTTACCATCTTGGTCATTAGGATATGAGAAAGATGCTGTATATTTAGTAATTTCACCTTCTTTAGAGATTTTTTCTACAGCTATTGGAGTTTCATTATTTTCAACACTAAAGTTTTGCATTAAATATTGAGATTCTTCTCCACCTATTTGTAAACTATTATCTTGTACTGTTAGCTCTAATTTAGCTGTGGCATTTTCTCTATCTACTGAAAGTATTTTTACTCCTTGTAATTTAAAAGTATATTTTTGGTTTAATGGTGCAATTTCTTGTTTTGCGAGTTCTGCATTTTCTACTACCTTTGAACCTTTTTGGTCTAAACTGTATGTTGCAATTACTTTTAGCATTAATGGTTCAGTCTTTGGAATATCATTTCCTTTATCATCTTGTAGGAATTGTACTACAAATTCTTTTTGGTCTACATTTGTTGAATTTATTTCAACTGTTTTATATACTTTTGAGCCATCAAGGGATGTTATTTCAGCTTTACCAATTGAAATTGCATCTTCTAAATCTTCTATTGTAAATTTAATACTTCTATCATTTTGATTGTATTCTCCAATTTTTACAGTTGGTGCAATTTTTAGTATTTCTACCGTTGTTGTAAAGTTTTCTTGTAAAGCTACTGTTTCTTGATTATATACAACTTTTTCGACAGTAAATGATTTTTCTCCAGATTTAGTTTCTGCATCAAATATAACTCTGTATTTGTTATCTGATCCTTCTATTTTTTCTACTGAATATTCTTTATCTTCATTTAGTAATTTTATTGCTTTAATATCTCTTGAGTCATTATCGTCTATTGTATATACAACAGGAATTTGAGTGTTTTCGCCCTCTCCTCTAGCTACAAAATAGTTCTCCCCTTGCCTATCATCTGATGTTATTTTTGCCCAATTTGTAACTTTTGCAGTTAATATACTATTAGTTAATTGTTCATCTGTATGAATTTTTCCATCATGTCTATCATAAGTAAATAGTACTTTTACTGTATATGTTCCTGCCTCTTCGTACTCTTTATTAATTGTAAATGATATATTTCCTTCTTCACCTTTTATTGAATTAAGATCTAAAGTTTCTACATAATCTACTGTTGTATTTGATGAGTCTCCTTTTATTACTTGTGCTTTTATTCCAGTAACTATATTATCAGGGTCATCTAATTTAAAGTTTACATGTATTTTTTTATCTCCTTGTACTTCTGCGTTTTCTTCTGATATTGTAGGTGTTTTTAAGAATGCAAATATACTATCTGTGTTTTCAAGGTTTGGTTCTTCTTTTCCACTATCTCCAATTTTAGAATCTGTATATCCTGGTTTCTTCAATATTCTACCATTTGAGAATTTTACTGCTAAAAGTTTTAATTCTAGTTTATTTTCAGTATTTGCAATATCTATTGTAACTTGGTATCTTTCATCTGCAGTTTTTGTTACTTCATAGAAATTTTCCAAAATATATGCTTCTCTTAACTCTAAGTTATCATCATTTATAAATGAACATCCAAAGCTTACAGTTAGTTTACCATTTTGCTCATCTATTGAATCAATAGTAATTGGCCCTTTATATTCAAATTTATAGTCTTTTACCAAATGATATTGTTGTTCATTTTTCAATGTACTTATATATGTTGCTCTTTCGCCATTTTCACTTAAATCTTCATTGGCTGTAGTTCTATCATAATCTGCCTCTATTATAATAGTATATTTTTGCTCTTCGTCTAAAGTTGGAACATTTTTAACTTTTATTGTATTTGTGTTTGTTTCATAATCTGCTTTACTAAATGAAAGTTCTCCACCTGGTATAGGTTGTTCTTCACCTTCTTTTAATATTTTCACTCTTCCTTCTTTAAATGCTCCATCTGTGTCTATTAAATTGAAACGAAGGTTTTTGTCTCCATCAAATGCATATTCATTAATTTTTATTTCATTTTTTAGTACATCTATTTTTGTTGTTGCTTGGTCGGTTTCATTCATTTCTGCTTTTGATGAAGTTTGATTTTCTGTATCAGCGTATGAAATTGATTTTACTTCCACTTGTATTGTTTGTGGTTTAGTTGGAGCTTTAAGTGTTAAAGTATAATATTCTTTATTTCCTTCTTCTCCAGCTGGTTCAACTGTTTTAAATTCTTCCATTCCAGAATTTCCATCAACTGTAGTTACTATATTGAAGCCATTTGGTTTAAATCTATCAGTTCCTTTTGCATTATCTTCTATTGTGTATGTTATTTTTATATCTCC
>CANQPF010000087.1 GCA_947625665.1 uncultured Clostridia bacterium
GCTAACAAACCTTTAGGTAGAGTTGCAACAGAAGCTGCTAAATTATTAAGAGGAAAACATAAACCAACTTTCACACCAAATATTGATACAGGAGATCACGTTATAGTAATCAACTGCAAAGATGTTATTTTAACAGGAAATAAATTAAATCAAAAAATTTACAGACATCACTCAGGTTACATTGGAGGAATGAAAGAAACTCCTGCAAAAGTAATGCTTGAAAAAAATCCAGAAAGAGCTATGACATTAGCTATAAAAGGAATGTTACCTCACAACTCTTTAGGAAGACAAAGTCTAAAAAAATTAAGAGTATATGCTGGAGCTGAACATGAAAATCAAGCACAAAAACCAGAAGTATGGGAGGTAAAATAATATGGCTAAGAAATCAGATAAAATAGTTTTTTATGGTACAGGTAGAAGAAAAAGTTCTATCGCCAGAGTTAGAATTATGGAAGGTACTGGTAAAGTAACCATAAATAATACAGATATTGAAGATTATTTTGGTATGGAAACTTTAAAAGTTATAGTTAGACAACCATTTGCAGTTACTAATACAACTGGAAAATATGATGTTATTTGTTCTGTAAAAGGTGGTGGATTTACAGGTCAAGCAGGTGCCATAAGACATGGTATTGCTAGAGCTCTAAATGAAGCCAATATTGAATATAGACCAGCTTTAAAACAAAATGGATTCTTAACAAGAGATTCTCGTATGAAAGAAAGAAAGAAATATGGTCTTAAAAAGGCTAGAAAGGCACCTCAATTTAGCAAGAGATAATATATTTATAAAAAAAGTCTTAGAAACATTAATGTTTCTAAGACTTTTTTTGTGAGCATTTAAAACGCTTTTTTATTAATTCATAACTTCCAAAGCTGTATTTTCCTCATTAGTTCCATTGAAATTATAAAATGTATCAGGAATATTTCCAACTATTACATTTTCCGCAAGTAATACCTGATTAGTTATTGTGTCTCTTATATTTTTAAATGGTGTTAATATTATTATTTCGCACTTTACTTGCAAATATATTCTATGCAAAGTTTGATTTATTCCTTGTGCTTGAAATTCACTTTTTAGATCTGTTTCCACATTTCCAATCGTTGAAATTCTTATATTAATATTAGGCCCTCTTCCTGATAAAAGTTTAGAACCTGTAAAAGTACCTAATGCAATTCCTATATCGTCTTTTCCTTTTTCGTTTATTTTATTTTGAATTCTTACTGCTATATCTGAAGTTATTTCATTTATCACAAATATATCAGATTTAATCATTGTTACATTTCCTTCTTTATCTTTTTCAATTTCATATATATTGTTATAAGAATAATCTTTCATAACTTCTGTAGCTTGTTCATTAGAAACAACTGTAGCAATTGATTTTGCTCTATCTTCACATAAATTATAAAATACTGGTGATATAGCTCTTTGTATTATTACTATAAAAACAATTATTGTCAATAGTACAATAATTGCTTTTATTTTTTTATTATTTTTTTGGTTATTAGAGAATCCTCTAAAATTAGTTTTTATCGCAGGTATTCTAAATTTGTGTCTTGTGTAAATTTTATCAATTTTATGAAATAGAAATTGTGCCTTCATCATTAGCTTTCTCTAATATATTAAATACATTGTTTTGATAAAATCTTGGAATAAAAATTTTCTGCCCTACCATAATTTTATTTTCATCTTCTATATTATTTATCTTTACAATTGAATCAACAGTACTACCAAAACGCTTCGCAATTTTCCATAATGTATCTCCTTTTTTTACTATGTAGATAACTACACTATATTTTTGTGCTTCTCTAACCCCATTCTCTTGTATTTCATCAATCACTTGAAGGGCTACATCTCTTTCTATTTCTATTTCAAAACTTACATCTATATTACAACTAACTTCATCATTATTCTGAACTACATAATCTTGTGATTCTACTTCTAAAATTACTGATGTAGAAACATTATCTCCATCTTCTAAAATATTAGTTGCAAAATCAAAATTAATTTTTTCTTCTTTCATTTCAACTTTAGAAGTTTGATTGTTAAATAATATAAATTTTAAGTTCATTTCACAATTATATTTTAAATCTGAATTTGTTTTTATTTCATCCACGATTACTGGTATAGCTTCGACATCCAAAATTCTTCTATTTTCAAGCTGATTAATTGTCAATTTTTCTCTTATTTGATTTCTTTCTTTAATTACTTTTTTACTAGACATTGTACTTAATTGCTTTTTTTCTACTCTAATATCTTCATAAGGACTATATATGTCTTTTACAATATTTACATTTTTTTCTTCGAAAGCGTGACAACTTATTTCTGATTCTAATTCTACATAAATAGAATGTTCTTCTGCACTATTAGGCTTTATAATAATATTTTGTATTTCATAATTTACATCACAAATACTGTTTTCGGTTACATCTTGTAAATCTATAAAACCTACAATTGGTACTTTTCCAACTGCTAATTTTATATTATTTTCTTCAGTTAAATATAAGATTTTTATTTCTGCATCTGCTTTTGCTAATATTTTATTATAACTAATTTTAATATCTTTATCTACTAAATTTATATTAGCCTTTATTATTTCCGCCAAATTGTCCGTTGCATCAATTTGTATTGTTTCTTTTCCGTGTATCTTTGTATTTCCACTTCCAATTAGAGAATTTATCTTTACTGTTTCTTTTAAAACTTGTATATTATTTTTATTATTTACATCCTCTATTATTTCTATTTCTTCATTAGTATTCATTTGTATATTTACTTCAACTGCAGCTTTTAAACTAATCTTTCTTTCATTTATTACTTTACATTCAATTGAACTTATTTTTGTATTTAAATTTATATTAGCTCCTGTAACTGATTGGTTAATTTCTAAAATTTCTGAAAAATCTAAACTTGTATTAATCCCTCTTGTTTCATTTGTATCTCCATCAGACAAATACATTATATATGTATTTATGCTACCATCTATTCTAATCTTTCCTTCCATTGCTTCTTTTCTATATATAGTTGGAATTCCACTTAAACTAATTGGATTTAATATATCTGGCTTTGCATCTGGTATTATCATATCTCCTTCTACAAAAATAATTTCTTTTCTTTCTACTATTTTTCTACTAATATTTATTTTATTTTTTGATGTTTCAATCACTTTCCATACCTCCCTTAATATCAGTTTACTTCATATTTATGATTTAAAGTTTAATTTTATTCCTAATAAACAAACTTTATGAAATTTTTTACTATACACAAAAAAAAGAAGGCTTATATTTTTGCCTTCTCTTTCATCTATAAAACTTCTTTTTTCTTCTTTTTTTCCATTAGTGGTGGTATTAATGGACTATACGAATTCCCATCAAAAATGTCAACTTCAACTGTCCTTGTTAATACATCTGTATAACTATATGTAACATTACTATTATTCTCATCAAATTTAACAATAAATAAATTTGGATAAGCTTTTTCTAAGGTGGCTTCTTTTTCAAAGGACTTACTT
>CANQPF010000088.1 GCA_947625665.1 uncultured Clostridia bacterium
TTAAAAAATAGTCCAAAATATGGCGTTCAAGCTTATAATGGTGGTACAGTTATCTTAGATAATGTATCAATAAGTGACTGTAAATACGGAGGAGTTCTAGTTAATGCTGGTACTGTTGAAGTTAAAAATTTACACTTAGGGCATAATGGTCGTACTGACTCAAATAATGGTATAGAAATTGCAAAATCAACAAGTCTTTCTGGTAGTGAAAATAATCCTACTTTAAAGATGAATGGTGTTCTTACTTCTTCTGAAACTACAAATGTAGTTTATGTTGATGTAAGTGATCCTATAGCTAAATTCAATATAATTAATGAAGAAGGAACAGAAAATAAAGTATTTTTAAATGATAACCAAGTAGTGGTTACAGATAAAAATAATAATATTTTGTATAAAGGAAGCACAGTTGAAGGTATAGAAGTTCAAGGTGAAGAATATGTAGAAAATGTCACAACACCAGAACCTACACCTACTGTAACAGAAAATAAGAAAGATGAAACACCTAAAACTGGTACTAATAATTTATTATTAGTTTGTCTTTTAACTCTTTTAGCTTCAATTATATCTATTGCAGTATTAATGCATAAAAGATATGAAAATCAATAATAGATTTAAAAAGTTTATCTATATAATATTATTAACTGTAATATTAGTTTCTTCTGCATATATAGTAAAGTTTTATATTGATACTTTAAATGCTAAAAAGCAAAGAAACTTATTAAATAATACTCAAATTATTACAACAAGAACTTCACAAGAATTAAATAATAATACTATTGTTGAAAATAGTACAATTAAAGATGATGAAACAATATCACAAAAAGAACCTATTAAAACTGAAAAAATACTTAAACTTGAAGAATTACAAAATATTAATCCAGAAATAATAGGTTGGCTTGAAATTGAAAATACAGACATTAATTATCCTGTTTTACAGACAAACAATAATAGTTTTTACATGAATCATAACTATAAAAAAGAATATTCTACTAATGGTTCTGTATTTTTGGATAAAGATTTTGATTGGAATCGTCCAAGCGATAATTTATTAATTTATGGCCACAATATGAAAAATAATACCATGTTTCAAAGTCTATTAAATTATAAAAATAAAAAATATTATAATCAGCATCCTACTATTAAATTCACAACAAATAATGAAGACGCAAATTATGAAATAATATCTGCTTTTGAATCACGTGTTTATTATAAATCTGAAAAAAATGTATTTAGATATTATTATTTCATAAATGCTCAAGATAAAAATGAATATAATGAATTTATTACTAATTGTAAAAAAGCATCTTTGTATGACACTAATAAAACAGCTAATTACGGTGATCAGCTGTTAACTCTTTCAACTTGTTCATATCATACTAAAGATGGTAGGTTTGCTGTCGTAGCAAAAAAGGTTGTGTAAAATAATTTTACACAACCTTTTAGTATATTATAAAGTTTAAGGTAGTACACTTGCTTTATAATCTTTTTCACCTTCTATATTTCCATTTTTATATTTTACAATACTTAATTTAGTTCCTTCATATGTTGGCATATTTATTATAACTTCCATAATACCATCATTATCGATATCTATACAGTCAACATCCTCTAATGATAAAAATACTTTATTTTCTTCTTCTTTTATATTCGCCCAAAATCCATTCTCAAGTGTAACTAAGTCTGCAATTTTTTTATAATTCGAATCAAGCAACATTATTCCTGAAGATGCTTGTGGTTCTCCGTCTCCAATTTGATCTTTAGTATAATTTACTGTATAACACAATAGATTTTCTGCATTTCCATCTCCATCTAAATCAACTTGACGAATATTTACGCTAGAATAATCTGACATATCTTTTAATTCATTTGGTAATTCATTAATTTCTTTGCAGTCTCTTGGAATTGCATTATATTCTTGTGTCATTGCTATTTTCTTTACATTTTCTACTATTGAATATCCTTCATAAACTTCTTCTGATAATTTTCCATCTGATGTACCTTCATATTTTCCATTTTCATAATTGTAATATGTTGTATTATATTTCTTGTTTGCATCATTTTCAACTTTCATTTCCGAAACATCCTGTATACCTGCTTCTTTTTTTATTTCCATACCACAATATAAAACCATATAATCTGTTGCTGTTTTTGCACTATCGTTAGTATTAGTATCTTCCACTAATTCAACTTTATATTGCTCTTCTCCACTTTTATAATTAAGATATAACTTTTTATCTAAATCTTTCTTTGTTGCATCAATTACCATTTTATAGCCATTTTCTCCTCTTGTTCCACTATTAAGTTCTTTGTATACATTTCCTTCTCCATCTGTAATACTTAACATTTCTCTTGTCTTATTCATAAATTCTCCTGCTGGCATATCTTTTCCAGCACTTATCAAATTTATATATTCTTCTGAATTAAAATTTAACATTAGTTTTGTGTCTGTAAGTGTCATTTTTGTCATTGTTAAACCAGGAATTTCTTCTGCTAATTTTAAATTTATTGTGTTTCTTTCATTCATTTCTTCTGGAATATCAAATTCAAATAGCCATTTTGAATTAGTCAAATTCTTATTTTTTACAGTATTAGGACTATATTTTCCACTTTCATCTTTATCCATTGAAAAATATCCTAAATCGAATATCTTAATATAAAGCTTTTTACTTAAAGGAAATTTGTCTTCTGCGCCAATATTTAAATCGCTTTTTATTGTTTTTTCTTCTTCATTTATTACTTCATTTGATAGTCCTCCACTATCTGCCAAATACATTGCAGATACATTTTCCTTTTTATCTATACCGAGTTCACGTTGCATAAAAAGACTTCCATAATCATATTTTTCTTTTTCTCCCATATGCATTCTTCCAGATATTTGATAAATATTTTTATTTTCATCATAAACAGCATAGCTATATCCAAAAGTCGTGTAGTCAAATTCTTCATCTAATTTAAAATTAAAATTAACAGAAAGTGTATCATCATTTAAACTTATTGATTCAACTTTAGCTCCAATTCCATCCTGAGTTATATAGTCCATATCTTCTACTTTCGAATAATTTTCATTTTCTACATATGTTAAATTTCCTTTTGTTTCTAAAGTCTGAATCTTTTCAAACTCATTATATCTTCTGTCAATATCTATCTTATCTCTAACTTTCGGATATATTATATAACAAGCAAATGCAATAGCTAATATTAAAATAAATGCAACTATAATTAATAAAATTTTTTTCTTTTTCATAAAAATCCCCCTTTATTTTGATTTTCAATGTGCTTTTTCTAATTATTTGTTAATTTTTCATAATCTATTTTTTCTATTTAAACTCACTCCTCGTTATTTCTTTAATTGTAGTCCATCTTTAAATGCATTTCCAACTCTTTCATTTACTTTATAATATCCATGAGTGTATGGATCAAATGCTATTGCATCTACTAAAGAAATGTCTACTGTATCCCCGTCCATTACACTTTCATCTGCT
>CANQPF010000089.1 GCA_947625665.1 uncultured Clostridia bacterium
TGGGCCTAGAAAGCTTGTGGGTGACACAGATATAGGAAAAGTGCTAAGAGAACAGATTAAAGATTTAACAGAATTATTAAAATTTTATAAATCTGGAAAAATAAAACAAACATTGTAACTATTCACAGCAAATAAAAATTAATTGTTTTTGAATGTTGACTTTTTTATGTTTTTTGTTGGAAATTAGTTGTAAATTTTAATAAAAATTGATATACTATACACGAATTAGTATATCAATTTTATGTAGAGAGTATTTATACTTATAAACTTAAACTACATATATAATAAATTTTAAAGGAGGTTTTTAATATGAGTAAAAAAGAGGAAAAAGGAGAAGTTATAGAGATAAACGAGGTTGAAGAAAACAAAGAAGAAACTAAAAACGAAGGAATAGAAATATCAGCAGATGTAATAGGTGTAATTGCTGGAGTAGCAGTTTCAGAAGTAGAAGGTGTTGCAGGCATGGCAGGAGGATTTGCTGGTGGAATAACAGAAGTGCTTAGTGGAAAAAAGAATTTAGCAAAAGGTATCAAAGTTGATATAAATGAAAAAAAAGCTAAATTAGATATAAATATTATAGTGGAATATGGAACAAGAATTCCAGATATCGCTTATGAAATTCAAAATAGAGTAAAAAAATCAGTTGAAACAATGACAGGATTAACAGTTGAAGAAGTTAATGTGCATGTACAAGGTGTTAATACTGATTCAGCAAATACAGCAAAGACAGAAGAAGATGAAAGTAAAGAGTAATAAAAAATATATACGGAAATGAGGAAGTAAAAAATGAGATTTTTAAATAAAGTAGCATTAGTATTATATTCATGGATTATTTTAATAGTTGCTATAATTTTATGTACCGTAATATTTGGATGGATGGATATTAATTTGGTAGAAAGATTTATCGAATATGGTGTGACTCAAGAATTACCTTCTAGAATTATTTTAGGAGTTTCTATAGTTTGTATTTTATTATCAATAAAATCAATTTTCTTTAGTTCATATTCTACGAAAAAAGAAAATGAAGGTCAAGGAGTTTTATTGGAAAATGATAACGGAAAATTGATGATATCAAAAGAAACATTAGAAAATCTCGTAAATTCTGTAGCAAAAGGTTTTGGCGGTACAGAGGAAATAAGTACAAGAATAGAATTAGACAAAGAAAATAATGTTAAAGTATATGCTAATTTAGTTGTTAGTACAGATGCCGTTATTAAAGATTTGTCATCAAATTTACAAACAAAAGTAAAAGAAAAAGTTAAAAATGCAACAGATTTAGAGGTTAAAGAAGTTAATATAAAAATAAAAAATGTTGCTCCAAAAAAAGAAGAAAAATTATAAAATGAAGGGAGCGAAAAAAGGATGGATGAATTAAAAAAATTCATAAAGCAATATAGAGGAGCTATTATAGGAGTTATATTTGCAATTTTAATATTGATTACGCGACTACATGAATTGATTCTTGCAATAGTACTTTTAATATTAGGAGCTGTTGTGGGAAATTATATTCAACAAAATAAAGAAGCTGTAAAAACTAGATTAAAAAAGATTATTGATAAAATGTAGCTCATGAAAAGAAAGGGGAACTTAAATCAACAATGAATAGAACGACAATGAGAGAATTAGCTTTCAAACTTTTGTATAGTTTGGAAATACAAAAAGAAGGAAAGAAGGAACAAATTGAAACTTATATAGAAACTAACAATATAAATAATAAAGATGCAATAGAATATATTCAAGATGCAGTTTTAGGAATCGAAAAAAATATAGAAACTATTCAAAACTTAATAAAAGCTAATTTAAAAGCTGAATGGAAAATAGAAAGAGTTTCTAAGATAGATTTATCAATATTAAAGCTTGCTATATATGAAATAAAATATAAACAATTACCGTTTAAAGTAGTAATAAATGAAGCTGTTGAATTGGCTAAAAAGTATGGAGAAGACAACTCTCCAAAATTTGTGAATGGAATTTTGGCGAGCATTGTAAAGGAGAACTAATGTGAAATATGCAGAATTTGCTATAAGTGTTTCAGAATTAAACAAATACATAAAGGAAAAATTTGATAATGATGAGTATTTAAATAATATTCTAATAAAAGGAGAAATATCTAACTTCAAAAATCATTATACAGGACATCTATATTTTTCATTAAAAGATGAAAAAAGTTTAATAAAATGTGTAATGTTTAAATCATATGCACAAAAATTGAACTTTACTCCAAAAGATGGAATGAAAGTAATGGTTTTTGGAGCTATTTCTGTTTTTGAAAGAGATGGTGTTTATCAAATATATGTTAAGGCAATGGAAGAAGATGGATTAGGAGACCTTTACACGAAATATCAAGAATTAAAAAATAAATTAGAAAAAAAAGGAATGTTTTCAGATGAACATAAAAAAGCTATTCCTCAAATACCTAAAGTTATAGGTGTTTTGACATCTCAAACAGGTTCAGTTATTAAAGATATTATAAATGTATCAACAAGAAGAAATCCTAATGTAAGAATTAGATTGCTACCTGTTGCAGTACAAGGAGATGGTGCAGCTAAAGAAATAGCTCACGGAATAGAATTAATGAATAAGAAAAAATTAGCAGATGTGTTAATTATAGGTAGAGGAGGAGGTTCATTAGAAGATTTATGGCCTTTTAATGAAGAAGTTGTAGCAAATGCAATATATAATTCTGAACTTCCTATAATTTCAGCAGTAGGACATGAAACAGATTTTACAATCGCAGATTTTGTAGCAGATTTAAGAGCTCCTACACCTTCTGCGGCAGCAGAACTAGCAGTACCAGACATTTATGAAGTGAAAGAAAAAATCCATTCATATCAAAAAAGATTGAGATTATCTCTTATAAAACTTGTTGAACTTATGAAATTAAGGTACCAAAAATGTATGGCTAGTACAGTTTTCAGAGAGCCTAAAAGATATGTTGAAGAACAATATTTAAAATTAGATACATATATAAAAAGATTAGAAATTGAAATTCAAAATAAATTAAAAAAAGACAAAAGCAATTATTGTGAACTAATAGCAAAGTTAGATGCACTTAGTCCGCTAAAAACAATGGCTAGAGGATATATAATAGTGCAAAAGGATAATAAAATAATGAAAAGTGCAAAAACTTTGAATTCAGGAGATATCGTAAAACTAAAATTTTCTGATGGAGAGAAAAAAGCTGAAATTCAATGATGAAAGGAATAATATAATGAATGAGAAAAGTTTTGAAAATAACATGGAAGAGT
>CANQPF010000090.1 GCA_947625665.1 uncultured Clostridia bacterium
TATGTTATTAGATCTGCTGCAAATAGTAAATTTTCTTTAAATGTAGCAGGAGCATCAAAAAATAATGGTGCAAATGTTTTACTTTATCAAAATGAGGGACATGACCATGAAAAATTCAAAGTTACCTATTTAGGAAATGGTGATTATAGTATTGTAGCATTACATTCAGGGAAATCTTTAGATGTAACTGCAAGTGGGAAAACTAATGGTACAAATGTAGAGCAATATACTTTAAATAATCCAGCTAGTAATAATCAAAAATGGAAAATCATAAAAAATAGTGACGGAACTTATTCATTGATGTCAGAGTGTAATAAATTATATTTAGATATTTCAGGTGGAGTTATAGCAAATAATTCAAATGTACAAATGTATCAAGGAAATGGAACTATTGCACAAAAATTTACATTTGATCCAGTAAAAAAAGAAAGTCAGCTAGTTAAAGATGGTACATATGTTATAAAGACAGCAATGGACAATAGATATTCACTTAATGTAGCAGGAGCATCAATGAATAAAGGAGCAAATGTAGTGTTATATAAATATGAGAGTTTGAATCATGAAAAATTTAAAATAACACATATAGGAGATAATTATTATAGTATTGTTGCATTGCATTCAGGGATGTCTTTAGATGTAACTGCAAATGGAAAAACTAATGGTACAAATGTAGAGCAATATACATTGAATAAGCCAGCTAGTAATAATCAGAAATGGAAAATCATAAAAAATAGTGATGGAACTTATTCAATGATGTCAGCATGTAATAACTTATATTTAGATGTATCAGGAGGACTTGCAGAAAATAATAGAAATATACAAATGTATGAAGGAAATGGAACTATTGCACAAAAATTCAAATTAGAGTCACCAGAGGTGAGTGATGAACACTTAAAAAATGAAAAAGGAAAAACAATAGAAGATGGTGTCTATCAAATACAAATAGGTACATCAAGTGACTTCGTTCTAAATGTTGAAGGCGGATCTAAAAATAATAGTGCAGATGTACATACATTTAGAAAACAATCAGCTATTAGGGAAAGATTTAAAGTAGAATTTTTATATGATGGAACTGGAACGTATTCAATAACAGCAGAATGTTCTGGAAAAGTTTTAGATATAGAGAATGGTAGTACTAAAAATGGAGCAAATGTTTCACAATATACAAAGTATACTCCTATAACAGATAATCAGAGATGGATAATTCAAGATGCAGGAAATGGATATTATAATATAATTTCTTATAAAGATAAACGTTATTATTTAGATGTATATGGTGGTTTCGCGTATGACGAAAACAAAGTTCAAATTTGGGAAAAGAATAATGCAAATTCACAAAAATTTAAATTTATAACACCAAAGGATGATATTTCAAAAATAAATACGTCTAAATATCCAGGATATAAAGAAAAAATTGTTTCACTTATGAATGCACATCCAGGATGGAATTTTGAATTATTAGAAACAGGATTGAAATTTAGTGAAGTAATAGCAGGAGAAACTGCAGTACATTCAAGGAATCTTGTGCAAAAAACTATAAACGGAAAAGAAATACGTTCAGATTATATATGTGCAAAATGTGACAGGAAAACGTATGATAATGGCTCATGGTATTGTGCATCAGCTAAAGCGGTAGCAGATTATATGGATCCAAGAAAATTTTTAGATGATAAAAAAGTATACCAATTTTTAGATGTAAATGCATACAGCGAAAGTTCAAGTAGTATAGAAGGTATAAAAATTGGAGTTAGTGGAACATTTTTGCAAAACTATGCTAATGATGTTAACAATGCATGCAGAAACAAAGTAGTAAATCCTTATTTTATTGTTGCAAGACTTATACAGGAAAATGGAAGAAACGGAAGTGCTACATCAAGACCTATGAACGGTGGTGATGGAAGACATTACTTCAATCCATTTAACATAGGAGCAACTGGAAATGGAAGTTCAGAAATCATATACAATGCTATGGATTATGCAAAAAAGCATGGATGGGATACTATGCAAAAAGCGCTTGAAGGTGGAATTCAATTCTGCAAAGATAATTGGTTAGATAATTATCAAAATACTTTATACCAAAATAAATTTGACATAGATAGAAGAAATGGTACAGCATTATATGAACATCAATATATGCAAAATTTAATGGCAGCAGAAAACGAAGCATCTACATTAAGAGGAATATATGAAAAAACAGGAAAAATAGATTCAAATGTAACTTTTATAATTCCAATGTATGAGGGAATAAATAATGTGTCATATTAGATATTAATAAAAGAAAAGAGGAAAAATGAAAAGAAATAAAATGTTAAAAAAAATATTAATTTGTATAAGTTGTTTTATGGTAGTTTGTATATGGAATGCATGTAATAAATGCATTTCGTATGCAGATCCTAATAGTAGTGCTGGATATGCTACTTATACAGATGAACAAGCACACCAACAAGCAATAGAAGCTATACAAGAGCAAGAAAAAGAGGATAATCAAAATCAAACAACAGAAACAAAGGAAACAGTAACTGAAAATGAAAATAAGAATGAAACTATAGATACAGATGAAAAAGTAGAGGAAGCAAATAACCAAGAAATTGAACAATCAGAAATTAATGAACAGGAGAAAAAAGATAATTCTCTACGTAATAAAATAATTATAGGAGTAATTGCTTTGGTAATTGTTGCAATAATTATCTTCGTAATTATAATAATTACCAGGAAAAACTAATATCGTAAAATAATCTATGAGAAAATAGGAGAGGTGCTTTTAGTGAAAAAGAAAAATATAGTAGTGATAAAGTTAGTAACTACAATGATAGTTTCTTTATTAATTTGTGCTGGTAATACGAATATAATGGCTTATGATGCAAGTGCTGTTAATGAGATGAAGTCAGGAACAGAAGAATTAGAAAACAATGCAATTTATGAAGTATATTTTGTAAATGGAACGAAAGTACTTGATATTCCATGTTCAAGTAAAGATAATGGGGCAAATGTAACCATATATGAAAGAGGAAATCAAAATAATCAAAAATTTAGAGCAGTACTTAATAAGGATGATGGAACTTATACTTTTTATAATGTGAATTCAGGTAAAGTATTAGATGCTGCAAATGGCGGAACGACAAATGGTGCTAATGTATGTCAATATAAATATCATGGTGGAGATAATCAAAGATGGAAATTAAAGAAATGTGATGATGGTTCTTATAATATAATATCAAAAGCAAAAGGATTCTATTT
>CANQPF010000091.1 GCA_947625665.1 uncultured Clostridia bacterium
GGTCCTCTTACAAATACTTCTACTGTTTTTAATCCATGTTCCATTGCAGCTTTTGCAGCTTTTTCTGCTACTTGTCCAGCAGCGAATGGTGTGCTTTTTCTTGAACCTTTGAATCCTAGTTCTCCTGCACTTCCCCATGATATTGCATTACCTTTAACATCTGTAATTGTAACAATAGTATTGTTAAAAGTAGAATGTATATGTGCTTCACCTTTTTCAATGTTTTTTCTGTTTCTTCTAGCAACTGTCTTTCTTGTTACATTTTTAGCCATTTTACTAAATTTCCCTCCTTATTTGAGATTTCTATTTATTATTTCTTTTTACTTTTACTAACTAATTTTCTAGGACCTTTTCTTGTTCTAGCATTAGTTTTTGTTCTTTGTCCTCTTACTGGAAGACCTCTTCTATGTCTTAGTCCTCTATAGCATCCTATTTCTGTTAATCTTTTTATATTAAGAGCTACTTCTCTTCTTAAATCACCCTCTACTGTGTATGATTCATCAATAACTTTTCTTATGTTATTAATTTCTTCATCTGTTAAGTCTTTCACTCTTGTGTCTGGGTTTACTCCAGCTTTTGCTAAGATTTTTCTAGAACTAGATACTCCTATTCCATAGATATAAGTAAGTCCTATTTCAACTCTTTTTTCTTTAGGTAAATCGATTCCTACTATACGAGCCATGTTTGTTTTACACCTCCAAAATTTTTTAGTTCTTGATTTTCTTAGTTGTATAGAAAATCTTTTGTATTTATTTGATTGATGTTTTAAGAATTTTCTAAAGGGAAATGTCTAGTGTTTACCCTAGCCTCTAGGTTCTATAAAACAATATATAAACACAAATTGATATATAAACCATTCTTTCAAATGATTTAACAGCCGCTACCAAATTTGTGTTATTAACTTTAATTATAAGGAATTAACCTTGTCTTTGTTTGTGTTTAGGGTTTTCGCATATTACCCTAATCTTTCCTTTTCTTTTAATTACTTTGCATTTATCGCAGATTTTTTTTACTGATGGTCTTACTTTCATTTTTGCACCTCCTCAATTATTTAGTTATCTGTTAGTCCATTTTAGAGGACTTTATTATCTTTGTATTTATATTATTTACCTCTCCAAGTTATACGTCCTCTTGATAAGTCGTATGGTGATAATTCTAATTTAACTTTATCACCTGGTAATATTTTTATGTAGTTCATTCTTAGTTTTCCTGATATATGTGCTAAAACTTGATGTCCATTTTCCAATTCAACCTTGAATGTTGTATTTGGTAATGATTCTACAACCACACCTTCTACTTCAATTACATCTTCCTTTGCCAAGATTTTCGCCTCCTTAAAGAGTTTATTGTCAACTTTATAATGGCGATATTATGCCATTTTTAACCATTAACTATTGTATTATACACTAATTTTATAGTAAAGTCAAGATTTCTGGCTCTTTTTCTGTAATTAAAATTGTATTTTCATAATGTGCAGCTAAACTTCCGTCTTGAGTAACAATTGTCCAGCCATCATCTAACTCCATAATATCTTCTCTTCCTTGAATTACCATAGGTTCTACTGCTAATGTCATACCAGGCTCAAGTCTTATTCCTCTTCCTGCTCTTCCGTAGTTTGGTATTCCTGGATCTTCATGCATATCTCTTCCTATTCCATGTCCTTGAAATTCCTTTACTACTGAATATCCTTTAGAACGAACAAACTCTCCTATTGCATGACTCACATCACCTATTCTGTTTCCCTTTTTTGCATATTTTATTCCCTCAAAAAATGCTTGTCTTGTAACTTCAACTAATCTACTAGCTTCTTTAGAAACTTTTCCTATTAGGAATGTTCTTGCAGCATCTCCATTAAATCCGTTTTTTAGTGCTACAGTATCTACACTTACAATATCTCCTTCTCTAATTATTTTACCTTTGGAAGGAATTCCATGTATTACTTCGTCATTAACTGAAATACATGTTGCTGCTGGATAATCTGGTATTCCTGGTATTCCTAAGCTATATCCTTTTTCTGCAGGAATTGCTCCTAATCTAATCATTTCTTTTTCTGCTATTTGATCTATTTCCCATGTAGACATACCTGGTTTTATTTCTTTTTCAATTTTCTTATATACAGAATCTACTACTTTACAGGCTTCTCTCATATATCCAATTTCTTTTTTGGATTTAATAGTCACCACTTTGTAACATCTCCTAACTTTCTCTATTAATCAATATGGTTTTTTTTTATATAATCTAATACATCTTTTGTTACATCTTTTCCCATTTTATTTATTGATTTACTTACTACAGCAGAAAATAATTTATTTTGCTTGTCGTAATAATTAACAAGTGGTTTTGTTTCTTCAAAATATGTGTTTAATCTTCCCTTGAATGTTTCTTCATTATCATCTTTCCTTGTTACTAATTCATGTCCACAATTATTACATATATTTTCTTTTTCTGGTGGATTTAATACTAAATTATATACTGCTTTACATTTTGGGCATATTCTTCTATTAACAACTCTTTCTACTAACTCATCTTCCGGAGTAGTTAAATTTACTGTCATACTTACTTTTCTGTCCATATTTTTTAACATTTCATCTAAAGCTTCCGCTTGTTTAATTGTTCTTGGAAAACCATCTAAAATTATTCCATCTTGTACATCTTCATCTTGAAGCCTATTTTTTACAAGTTCTACTGTAACATCATCTGGAACTAGCTTTCCTTTTGAGATATAACTTTCCGCTAATTTTCCTAGTTCTGTTTGTTCTTTAATGTGTTTTCTAAAAATATCTCCTGTTGATACTTGGGGGATATTAAGTTTGTTACTTAACATTCCTGAAACCGTACCTTTTCCCGTTCCTGGAGCTCCTAACATGATAATTACCATTAAAAAAACCTTCTTTCTTTTTTATAAGTTTTAGATTATTTCATAATCTTTTTCTTATCTACCAATTCATTTTAATAGACATGAAAAAAATTACAAGTTGGAGCGCGCTCAACGCGCTCCCACTTTATTACTCTAAGAATCCTTTATAATGTCTCATTGCTAAATGAGATTCTAATTGTTGAACTGTTTCTAGTGCAACTCCTACTACGATTAAGATAG
>CANQPF010000092.1 GCA_947625665.1 uncultured Clostridia bacterium
ATTCCCCATTTTTCAAAGAATTCTAATGTATTCTTACCTGTTGCTGCACAAGCTAATCTCATTAAGTTGTTATCTGAGTCTGAATCAACTTTTAATGGAATTGCTGTCGCAGGTGCTTTAGAAGTATCTCTAGCATAACTATCCATTCTAGCAACTATTGAATTTGCTAATTGTTCAGCCTGAGTTTTATATTGTTTGTAATTATATCCACCTAAATCATAAGCTAAGTGTAATTGCCAATATAATCCTAATTGTGTAAATACATTTTGCGCTTTACCTTTTTTACCAGATGTTACTTTATCATAAACATCTTTATAATTAAATCTTACTGTGTTTCTTGTGTCATCTGTTTGAGCAAGTATTGAATAATAGTTGTTTGTTACTTCTCCATGTACATATGCTTGTTGGTTAATTTGATGTCCAATTTCATGTGCAATTCCCCAACCGAAGTAATTTCCTTTTTCTTTTTGTGATCCATTTTCTTCTACTGTAAATGGACTTCCTTTTGCTAGATCTCTTGTTTCATTCCATTGAATACCTATATGTTTACCACCAGCATACATAAATGCTGAACCAGTCATTCTCATACATCTAATATTTAATCTTGTTCTTGGATAAAGATCTTTGCTTGGATATGCTCCTCTTATAATACTTGTTTCTTTAACCATTCCTTTTTGTGAATAGAATAATTCTATCATATCTTCCATAGCTGTTAATGATTTAGAAAGTGATGCTGCTTTTTCTTCATCAGTGCTTCCATCTAATGCTTCATATATTTGCTTAGAAGATACAGAATACATTATGTCATCTAATACTATTTCTGTTAATCCTTGTAAACAATCTTCACCATTTCCAAATTCTTGAACTGTATATTTATCTGCTGGTGCTAATTTATCTACACTAGTTTTACATTCTGTTTCATGTTTTTGTGCCATCTCATCTGTTGCAGTATGAATTTCTTTAACATATTCTAAGATTTTTGCTTCTCTTTCTTCTGGTGTTAAAACTTTTTCAGATACTTTGTATGCTTCATCCATGTATTCTTTACTACTTATGTCTAATACTGGTATTTGAATTCCTCCATCAACTCTAACTGCATAAGCTCTATCGATATATCTTGTTGGATCATCATCTTTTAGTCCTGTATAGTTAATATATAAAGATCCTCCTCTTTCTCTAGAAGTGTCTATTAATCTTGGTATTGTTACAGTATTTGCTCCAACTGATAAATTTTTAACAACTACTTGTTCCCATTTACCAGCTTCTGCTCTCCATTGTGTAGCAATTAATTGTAATCTTGTAGATTCACCTACGTTTTTATAAGGATTTCCTACATAAACTGTAACTTGTTCTCCTGAACGAGCTGCAACTCCTAATGGTTGGTATCCATTAAGTGAATTAGCAAATTCTACTTTGCTACCATATGTTCCATCTGTTTCGTAATATGAACTTGTTGAACTATCAATATTAACTATTTTTCCGAAACTTCCTTTTTCTATAAGTTCAATTGCTGTATTTATTTCTTTATTTAAGTTTTCAGCTTCTGGATTGATTTCTCCACTTTCATCTCTAGTTGGATCATATAGTTTAGTTCTAAGTTCTTCAACTTTTGCCTTTGCTGCTTCTTTTCCTTGATCTTCAGCAATTTTCTTTATATCATCTGATAATGATAAATGCATTGCATCTGCAAATAAATCATCTATATCTGTTTCTAATTCATCATATTCATAGAATGCCATTTCAGCTATTGTTATTTTTCTATTACCCATATTGCTATGTCCTACTCCAACTGCAATCTCTTTAGCTGTAATAGGTTTTGGTAATTTTATAGCTGTATATTTATGTCCATATTGATCCATCTTTGTTGTAACTTGTGATGCTCTTACTGTTTGCCATTTTCCAGTTTCATCTTTGTAATAAACTGTTCCATAACCTATATCTCCTGTCCATTCAACCTTAGCTAATGTTAAATAATTCATTGTATAAGGCTCTTTGAATGTAACATGTATGTTTCCTCTCGTTGCACCTTCATAGAAGCCTCCACAATCCCAGTCGTTAACTTGATAATATGATTGATAGCTATTATCTGCAACACCTTTTGCATTACCTTTTATTTGTGCTCCTGTTTCATCTTGATCTAATTTACTATCTACCATCAAGGTATTGCCACCAACATATTTTATATCTTCAATATTTTCAGATAAACTTCCTTTTCCAGTTGATTTATTTATTAGCTTAAATTTAGGTAATTCTACTTCTTGAACTGTAGTTGTATTTCCTGTTGCAAAATCTGACCAAGGACTTTCTCCTATTGTATTACGAGATTTAACTCTAACTTCATAAGTTGTTTCTTCACTTGGTAATCCTTCTACTTTAATTGAAGTCTTGTCAGTTCCTTCTGTTACTTTCTTACTTTCACCTGTAAGTGGATTTACTTCATCAATTAAGTTAGTTGATGTTGCATCAATCCATTTATCGTCTCCTTCTCCGAGTTTTCTATATTGAACCATATAAGCTAATGCTCTTCTGTCTGCATCCCATGCAATATTAAGTTCTTGATATCCACCTTTTACTGTTAATCCTGTTGGTGCCTTAGGTGCTGAAGTTGGTCTTGGTTGAACCCAGAATCCTTGATCATTACCTTGTTCGTCATCACTATATGGGCTTGACCAATTTCCATTTATTGCACATACTCCTATGTAATATTTTGTAGGTTTATCATATTTGCTAAGCATAAGATGATTCTTTATGAAATCATTATTGAATTGTTCAATCTTTAATTCATGTCCTTGAACTTCGTGTGTTTCAACTATATCTGTTGCTCCACCTAAGTTTGCTCTAATTCTTACTCTATATCCTGTAACATTTGGAACATTGTC
>CANQPF010000093.1 GCA_947625665.1 uncultured Clostridia bacterium
TTTCCGCGTTTCCACCCTAATTCTTAGATTTTAGTTTTCTAAATTCTAAGCACCTCAATTTCAAATTTACTCCAAAGCTCCCCATACGTACTCATTATTGGTATCTCACCATCACCAACTCTCTATAAATGAATATTCTCGTATTTTTTCTTCTTCAACGTAATTATTAAACTGCATCTATTATATTATCTTATTTCTAAAAAGTCAACTTTTTAAATAAAATAGGTTGCAAATTTTTAAAAAAGAATGTATAATTGATAACAGTTGATTATTTTATAGGGGTATAGTGTTAATGGTAGCACATCGGTCTCCAAAACCGCCTGTGAGGGTTCGAATCCTTCTACCCCTGCCATAGGAAGTAAAAAGACTTAAACGCTTATGCATTTAAGTCTTTTTTTGAGGTGATTATTATAAAATTCTTTAACTATTTTTATTCTGCCGTTATTATTATAACTATATTTATTTGTATATTTTTTATTCCATTCTATTCCAACTCAAATTTTGAAATCTTGGATACAAATCCAAATGGTTTTGTATGGCCTATTCCTGGTTATACGACAATTAGTTCTTTTTTTGGAAAAAGAAACTCTCCTACTTCTGGAGCTTCTAGCTCACATTCTGGAATTGATATTCCTGCTCCTGTCGGTACACAATTTATTGCTGTTGCTGATGGTGAAATCACTTTTCGTCAATTTTTAGGTGCTGGCGGATATACTATAACACTCTCGTTTGATAATTATAGAGTGTCTTATTGCCATTGTGATCCAAATTTTATAGTCAAAGTTGGAGATAAAGTTAAACAAGGACAAGTTATTGGTAGAGTCGGTCCTAAAAATGTTTATGGAGTACCTGGTAATCTATATTTTGATTCAAATGGAAATCCTACAAATGGTGCTACTACCGGACCTCACCTTCATTTAGGCATACGTTTGAATGGAAACTATACAAATCCTTTAGATTATTACAAGAAAACGTTTTAAATATTAAGCATAAAATTTTATTACGTAATAAATACCTATATATTGAATATATTTTTAATACAAGGAGGTTAATATTATGGGAAACACATCAAAATTCAAAATATATCTAAAATCAATACTTGTTCCTGTCCTAATAGGATTACTTGTAGGTATTTTAATTACAAATTATATTGATTATAATTCACTAAATAAACCTATTTTTTCCCCACCTAGTCTAATATTTCCAATTATATGGTCTATCCTTTATATATTAATGGGAGTATCTTTTGGAATTTTAAAAAGTAAATCTTTAGTGAATGAAAAACTTTCTTCAATATACTATTTTCAATTATTTATTAATGCATTATGGCCTATATTTTTCTTTGTTTTTAAATGGCGACTATTTTCATTTATATGGATTATTTTATTAGATATTTTAGTTTTCAAAATGATTTTAGAATTTTATGATAAAAATAAAATTTCTGGACTACTTCAAATTCCATATTTTATTTGGGTATTATTTGCTTCTTACCTAAATCTATTTGTTTACTTACTTAATTAATTAACTAGAAATAACCTTTTAATGAAAAGTATTCTAACCATCAAAAAAAGCACACTTTCCTGTGCTTTTTTGATTACATATCATCATCTATGTCAGTATCACATCCAGGACATTGAGAACAACTACCATTACATCCTGCGACTGGGTTTTCTAAATCCCATTCCTCATCTTCATACACCCAATCCATTTCTGGGTCTCCTGACCAATCTAATTCTATTAAATTACTACATTCTGGACATTTTACTTCTGTTTTGTTTTCATCGACATCTATAATAACACTACTATTACAATATGGACAAATAATTTCAAAATCAAATCCATCTTCAGCATAAATATCTCTTTCAAGATTATCTACAATTCTTTCCATTCTTTGAAATCTTTTTTCCATTGTATTTTGCCTATCAAAAACTTCTTGTATCTCTTTTTCTTTTTTTCCCATTTTTATTTCAATATTATCTAATTCATGAATTACTTTGTCCATAAATTCTGGAATCCTCTTCTTTAAATAATTTAAGTCTTCTTTATTCTTTATATTTTTTTCAACATCCTTCATAAAGATTTTATACTCTTCTTTAATTTCTTTTGCCATTAGCACTCGCCTTTCTATATTCTTTCAATATATTCACAAGTACGTGTATCTATTTTTAAAATGTCACCAATATTAATAAATAGAGGTACTGTGATTTCTAAGCCTGTTTCAAGTTTTGCTGGTTTACCTGATGTTGTTGTTGTATTTCCACTAAAACCTGGCTCTGTATATGTAACTTCCAATTCAACAAATGTTGGTGGTTCAACTGCAAATATATTTCCTTTAAATGAAAGTATTGTAACTTCCATATTTTCTTTTAAGTATTTTAAGCAATCACCTAATTGATCTTCGTTTAAAGGTATTTGGTCATATGTTTCATTATCCATGAAATAATATAAACCACCATCGTTATATAAATATTGCATTTTTTGCTTTTCTATCTCTGCACCTGGAAATTTATCTGATGGGTTAAATGTTTTTTCTAATGTTGCTCCTGTAATTACATTTTTTATTTTTGTTCTTACAAAAGCTGATCCCTTTCCTGGTTTTACGTGTTGAAATTCAACTACTCTATATACATTTCCGTCCATTTCAAAAGTTGTTCCATTTCTAAAATCTCCTGCTGAATATACTGCTGCCATTTTTCTTTCCTCCTATTTTCTAATTTTATTTTTACGATGTTTAATATTATACCATAATTTTCGCGGAAAATCAATATATTTAAATTATAATATAATCTTTCCCAGATTTTGTTAAACTTATACAACCAAATTTTGTAATTTGTATTGTATCTTCAATTCTAACTCCAAATTTACCTGGT
>CANQPF010000094.1 GCA_947625665.1 uncultured Clostridia bacterium
ATATATCCTTTACTAGATTATTATTAGTTTTTGTAGGAATATTTATATTGTATATAATAAGACCTAAATCGGAATTTTATGAATATAAAATTGATTTTAAAAACAAATATCAAGTAGGAATTATATTATGTACTATTCTGTGTATGGCATTGGTGTTTTTATATGTTGTTAATATTAGTCCTATTTTTAAAGATTCTTCTTTTAATAGCGGTCATGATAATAACAATAATCAATATCATTATCTTTCTGAGGCTTTTGCTAAAGGGCAAGTTAGTTTACTTATTAAACCTAGTAAGGTTCTTAAGAATATGAAAAATCCTTATGATCCAACTGAAAGAGAAGAATTATCTAAAAAACATGGTGTATTTTGGGCATGGGATCATTGTTATTATAAAGGAAAATATTATGTGTATTTTGGTGTTGTTCCTGCACTTCTTACGTATTTCCCATTTTATTTAATAACTGGTACACATTTACCTAATTATGTTTTGGCATATATTGTGATGGTTATTATTGTTATAGGTATAGCTTTGTTGTTAAAAGAATTAGTAAAAAGATATTTTAAAAATATTCCATTTATTTTGTATATGATGTTATTGTTTTTTATGTCTTTTGGTTCTAATTTCATATTGCAACATCCATCTGTTTATACTATACCGATTGCATTTTCTTTGATGTTTACATATTTTGGATTGTATTTTATGATTTCAGCGATTGACGATAAAAAATTAAATACTTTTAGAATATTTTTGGGATCACTATGTATGGCTTTGGTTGCTGGATGTAGACCGCAATTTTTGATAGGTTCATTTTTACTTATTCCGCTATTTTGGAAATCTGTGTTTGTTGATAGAACTTTATTTTCTAAAAAATCTATAAAGCAAACTTTAGCGTTTTTGTTACCATATATAGTTATTGCGATACTACTTATGTATTATAACTATATTAGATTTGGATCTGTTGTTGATTTTGGTGCTAATTATAATGTGACTACTAATGATATGACTAGAAGAGGATTTAAGTTAGACCGTATTGGCTTTGGTGTTTTTGTATCGTTATTTCAATTTCCGGTTGTTAATGCTATTTATCCATTTTTACATAGTACTTCACTCGTTAATAATTATATGGGTATTACTATGACAGAACCTAATTATGGTGGATTACTTATTACTAATTTATCTTTATGGTTGGGGATTTTCTTCTTTAAGTTTAAAAAATATTTACCTAAGGTTCTTTATTATGTGAGTTTTGTGAGTATTATTGGTGGATTACTTATAATGATTTTTGATGTAGAAGCATCAGGAATTTTTCCTAGATATAGTTTGGATTATACTTGGTTGTTTGTTTTACCAACAATATTTGTAATAATGGGACTTTTAAATAATAAATTAGATAAGAATATTAAGAAGATTATATTGACATTTGTAGTTTGTGCTATAGTTGGTAATTTGATTTTTCAGGGACTTAATTTGCTTGATGATAAATTACTATATAATATGTTAAATACTAATACTGGATTTTATTTTAAATGGTATTATTTACTACAATGGTGGTTATAATATTTATATGAAAAATTGGCATTATTTTACTTTTGTCAATTTTTGCATTTTTAATGTAAAATATCATTTATTTTATTTTAATATATTTATTTTGATGGTATAATTGTTATATATGTAAGATAGTAGAAGAAAGTAGGGATATTATGAAAAAGAAAATATTTTTATTGTTTAGTTGTTTTATACTAGGTGTTGTTTTCTTTTTTTCAAAAGATGTTTTAGCAAAAGATGCTGGGGTTATGAATATTGAAACTTTAAGTGAGAATGCTATTGTTGGTGATAGTGTTTATATTGAAGGATGGGCACTTAGTGATTATCCTAACACTAAGGTTAGAGTATCTATTGATAATAAAAGTGAAATTGCTGAAAGATTAGATCGTCCTGATGTTTTGAATGCTTATAAGTCTTATAATAATTCTAATAATATTCAGCCTGGATTCTTTACTACTTTAGATATAAGTGATTTGAGTTATGGAAATAAAACCATAAAAATAGAAATATTGAATGAAAAAAATGATAGTGTTTTTACTAAAAAAATTTCAGTTATAAAAAAAGCACCTGTGGTTGTTATGAATATAGAAGTTCCGAATAATAATGTTAAATTATCAGATTCTTTATATGTTGAAGGATGGATGATGAGTAATGCATCAAATACAACTGCAAAAATTTATGTTGATCAAGATAAAGAAGGAGTTTTATTCGATAGAAGAGAAAGACCAGATGTACTTAATGCAGTAAAAGGATATGGAGACGTAAGGACAAATCCAAATCCAGGATTTTATAGTACAATAGACATAAGTAAATTAGGATATGGAACTCATAAGTATACTATAAAAGTATTTGATAAAAATAATAATGTTATAACAGAAGTGAGTAGAAGTTTTGAAATTGCAAAACCTGAAGTTGCTATCAATATAGAAGTACCAAATAATAATGTTAAATTATCAGATTCTTTATATGTTGAAGGATGGATGATGAGTAATGCATCAAATACAACTGCAAAAATTTATGTTGATAAGGATACAGAAGGAGTTTTATTCGATAGAAGAGAAAGACCAGATGTACTTAATGCAGTAAAAGGATGTGGAGATGTAAGAACAAATCCAACACCAGGATTTTATAAGAATATAGATATAAGTAAATTAGGATATGGAACTCACAAGTATACTATTAAAGTTTTTGATAAAAATAATAATGTTATAAAAGAGATAAGTAGAAGTTTTGAAATTGCTAAACCTGAAGTTGCTATCAATATAGAAGTACCAAATAATAATGTTAAATTATCAGATTCTTTATATGTTGAAGGAT
>CANQPF010000095.1 GCA_947625665.1 uncultured Clostridia bacterium
GCGGTAATATACATTTAGAGGTTATTATATACACATAATCCTCATCTGCGTAAAAAATCTTCCAGTCTGTTACATCAATATTAGTATAGTTGAAACTCTTTCTTCACTAATTGTCTCATTAGTTACTTTTGCATAGAAAGTTGCATTTATAATACTTTTATAAAATAAACCGTATGAATTAGAATAAAAAAGTAAATACTATATAAAAGGCTAAATGTGAAACAAATTTAACAAAAAAATCAAATAAAGTTTCACATTTTTTGTTTTTTATGGTATAATATAAGTGTGAAACAAAATTAGTTATTTTTTAAAAAAATATTTCACATTTATGGGGGTGGATTATGGAAGAAAAAATCGAGATAATGAATCTTCTTCAAAGTAAACAAGTTCTTGAACATCAATTAAAATCATTAACTTATGGATCAGTTGAAATTAGAGAAAATAATTCAAATAAATATATCTATGTACATTACAGAGAAGATGGAGTTGCTTTAACAAAATATGTTGGAGAATATTCTGATGAATTATATAATTTAATTTTAAACAACAGCATAAAAGCAAAAGAAATAAAAAAGCAAATTAGAGACATTACTAAGAGATTAAAACAATTAGACTACAAAGAAGAAGAATTAAGTGAAAAAATAGAACAGAATATAGATTTTGCAAAAAGACACTTAGTAGATACTATATACAAACAAGCAATATTAGAAGGTGTCGCAACAACATTTGCAGATACAGAAAGTATAATAGAAGGTGGCAAAGTAAATAATATGACATCTGAAGATATAATGAAAATAGTAAACTTAAAACATGCTTGGGAATTTATATTAAATAAAAATGTAATACAGTCATATACAAATTTTGCTCTACTATGTGAAATAAACAAAATGGTTGAAGAAGGTTTTTACTATACCGCAGGAAAAATAAGAAATACTCCTGTTAGTATTGGTGGAACTAATTGGACACCAGACTTACCTATAGAAAGTGTAATAAAAGAAGAATTAAAGGAAATCTTTAGCAAAAATAAAAGTGATATAGATAAAGCTATAGATTTACTCCTATACACAATGAAAAAGCAAATATTTATTGATGGAAATAAAAGAACAGCAGTTATATTTAGCAATCATTATTTAATATCAAAAGGAAAAGGAATAATAGTTATTCCTGCAGAATTAACAGAAGAGTTTAAAGGATTATTGCTTACTTATTATGAAGGAAAAGAAAAAAACAAAATAAGAGAATTTATAAAAGAGAAATGTTACATGTCAATCTAGTAACAAAAATATTGTTAAAAGACTATTTCGTAAAATGAAGTGAACCCAAATTGTTAGACAAAAAGTTTAACAAGGAGGGTTCATTTTTATGTCAAAATATTCAAAAAAATTTAAATTACAAGTAGTACAGAAAATCTAACATTCAAAATTTCCTCAATCTAGCCTATAGTTTTTTTGTTGTACTGAAATATAACTAATCCTAACATTTCTATCACGTTATAAATTTCTATATAGTGAAAAATAATACATAACTTATCAAGTTATTTCGAAAAAAAGAAATAACTTGATAAGTTGCAAATATAGTATTATACTTAATGTAGGTGATTAAAATGTTAAAAAGAGAAATGTATTTATCAAGAATGAGAGGCTTTTATGATAGCGACTTAGTAAAAATTTTAGTTGGTATAAGAAGATGTGGTAAATCTGTAATGTTAAAACAGATAATGGAAGAATTAAAAGAAAGATCAGTAACAGAAGACCACCTTATATATATTAATTTTGAGCTTATAGAATACGAAGATTTACAAAACTATAAAAAATTAAACCAATATATAAAAGAAAAAATAGTAGATAAGAAAAAATATTATGTGTTTTTAGATGAGATACAAAAAGTAAATAAATTTGAAGATATTGTAAACTCTCTAAGAGCATCTATAGATAATTTGAGTATATTTGTTACAGGATCAAACAGCAGATTATTATCGAATGAATTATCAACTGTTTTATCTGGAAGATATGTATTATTTAATATCTATCCTCTATCTTATAAAGAATTTATAGAATTAACTGGAAAAGATGGAAAAAGTGATGAAACTTTTTGGGATTTTGTAAAATGGGGACGGACTTCCAAATAGAACTCAATTTACAGATGAAGGCAATATAAAAGATTATTTGCATAGTGTTTTCGATTCAATCATTTTAAGAGATGTAGTAGAAAGATTAGGACTAAAAGACACTATATTATTCGATTTATTATTACAATATATCGTTGATACAACAGGACGAAAATTTTCGGCTGAAAATGTAATAAAATTTCTAAAGAATAAAGGAAAATCTGTATCTACGGAAACCTTGTATATATATTTAGATGCTTTATGCAAGGCTTTAATGATGAAAAAAATATATCGATATGATATTCGAGGAAAAGCAATTTTAAGAACATTAAATAAATACTATATGACAGATTTAGGAATAGCTCAAATAAAGAATAACAATTTTGAAATAAACAAAAGCTTTGCAATTGAAAATGTAGTATATAATGAATTATTACAAAGAGGATATGATGTTTATATAGGAAAGACAAAAGATAGAGAAATTGA
Source organism: uncultured Clostridia bacterium (assembly GCA_947625665.1). Classification (GTDB taxonomy): domain Bacteria; phylum Bacillota; class Clostridia; order TANB77; family CAG-508; genus CAG-269. The sequence continues at coordinate 2,594 of CANQPF010000095.1, forward strand.
TTTTATTGCAACTAATACAGAGAAAAAATTATATTTTCAAGTTGCTTATTTATTAGAAAGCAAAAAAACAGAAGAAAGAGAATTTAATGCATACAAAGATATTAACGATAATTATCCTAAATATGTCCTTTCTTTGGACAAAACCGATTTTTCTCAAAATGGAATAATTCATAAAAATATAATTGATTGGTTGTTAGAAAAATAAAATGAACTCTGATACTAGTAATGTTATAGTATCAGAGTTTTTAT
>CANQPF010000096.1 GCA_947625665.1 uncultured Clostridia bacterium
TAACATTAAAATTCAATGACCCTGATGAAACAATTAAAAGTGGAGGATATGTATACATATATGAAAAAACATCTAATGGAGAGGCTAAAATAATAGCTAGAGCACAAGTAGATGCAACAAAATTAAATTTAGATAATGGGCAAAGAACTATAACAATCAATTTATCTGATTTTAAAGCACCAGATGGAAGTGATATAACAATACCAAATGGAGATTACAATATTTCAATTGCAATACCATATACTTTGGATGTAGATGGTGAATTAAATGGATTAATTGGAGATATTGAAAAAGAAATACATATTGTAACAGATTATAAATTTACATTTAGTGATTTAAAAATAGCAACAAATCCAATGGCAGATGGAAGTACAGTTGAAGATATAACAAATACTAGTGTAAAACTTGCGTTTACAAGTACAAATGAGGCTGTAAATAGTGAAGGTTCACCAGTAACAGTAAGTAAGGTAAAAGTTAAAGTAGAAAATCAAAATGGAGAGAGTACAGAACAAGAAGTAACTGCAAAATTGAAAGAAGGCACTCAAGATCAATATGAGATACAAGTGGATCATAAAGGAGATACAAAACAAACAATTAGTATAGAAAGTATAGAACTTTCAAATGGAAAAACATATAATGCTGAAAAAACAGATGTATTAGAAAATCAAAAAGTAACAATATTTTTAAGTGCACCAGTAACACAGAGCTTCACATTAAATTTAGGTGATGATCAAACAAATATAACAGCAGGATATTTATTACAAGATTTAGATAACACAATAAAAAGTGAAAATGTAAAATTAGATTTATTATACAAGCCATCACAAGAAGCACAAGAAATAAAATTAGATGAAATTGAAGTTCCAACAAATACTCAAGAAAATACAGTTGCAAGCTTCAATAAAAAAGTAACAGATTATAGAGATACAATATCAGGAAGTTATAATTATAAAAATGGAAATGGTATATATACAGTAAAACTATATGCAACATTTTCAAGAATAGATGGTAAAAAGCATGAAATTCAAAATGAAACAGGCTTTATTGGCATGGCAACAGCGACGAGAAATGTGGAAGATATAAAAAGAGCACCAACAGTTACAGCATCAATAGCTACAAAAACTATGCCTTATGAATTAACAGTAAATGTAACAGATATAGATAGAGCTTTTAAAACAGGAACAGTAACAATAAAAAAATCTGATGGAACAATAGTAAAAACAGAGGACTTTACATCAGAACAAATACCTTTCAAATTACAATTAAATAAGGAGTATCTAGAAAACGGAAACTATACAATAGAAATAACTTACACATATCAAGAAAAAGAAGGGGAAGCATTACAAACAGGAAGTATACCTCCTATAGATCTAAGTAATTTTGTATCAGATTATGGAGTTAATTTTGAAAAAATAGATGATGTAACTATTCAAAATAAAATAGAAGGTGTGCAAGATGGTAATGTTATATTAAAATTCACAGCTACCACAAAAACGACGAACTTTATAGAAACAATTGAATTGGACGGTGGAGAAACACCAGTAGGAAAAGTTACAAGAGAAGGAAATCAATATACAGTAGAAATTCCTTATGAAAGCAAAGCGACTAGAACATTCCAAATAACAAAATTAATTTTAGATAACCATTATGCAGAAAATTTAGATACCAATAGATTAGACACATTATTTACAGTATATCTTGAAAAGCCAGAAATAGAAACAAAAGAAGACGGTACTCAAGAATTACAATTAATGGTAGATGATAATACAAAACAATCTACAGCAAAAGTAAAAATTAAAAATAATGAAAATGGATCTAACTACAGAGCTCGTTTAACTTATCCAAATTCAGCAGAACCAGTAGAAGTTGCACTAACAAAAGAAAATGAAAATGAATATACAGCAACTTTTGGAAAGTTAGCAGATGTAGAAGGAGAATATAAACTAGAAATTCTATCAGATTATAATTTAGTAGATGGAAACGGTATGTTGCAAAATCAAGTACTTGGAACAACAACGTACATCTCAAAGTTAGAGGCAGAAATAGTAAGTGGGTCAATTCAAAGAGAACAACCAGCAAAAGGAGAAATAGTTACAATTACATATAAAGTACATGATAATACTGGAAAAGCATTAAAATATATAGAAGTAAATGGAAATATATATGAAGTAAAACTTCTAGAAGGTCTAGCTACTGATAATGAAACAATATACACAGTAGACGTTCCAGTACCATTAACACATAAGAAAATAGATAAGCAGACAGGAGCACCAATAGTAGAATTTGTTGCAACAAAATTAATATATGAAGGAGAAGAACAAGGAATAGAAGTAAAGTTTGCATTTGAACAAAAAGCACAAAATGCAAAACCTAACTATGAAAATACATTTGAAAATGAAGACGAGGATGAAAATAGGCCACGTATGAAGTTCCGCTTTACAGATCCGAATGAAGGAGAAAAAGCATTTAGAAAAGCAACAGTAACATTAAAAGATTCAAAAGGAAATGTAGTAAAGACAAGAGAATTTGATGATGTGGATAAGGACTACTATTTTCTATTATACAATGGAGATGAAAAACAAGAAGTAAATGGTATTTGCCCTCAAGGAGCTCAAGACACATTTACAGAAGCAATAGAAGGAGAAATATATTCAATAGAAGTTGAAATTGAATATGATATTGAATATGAAATAAAAGGTCAAGAAAATGAAGCACCAGGAA
>CANQPF010000097.1 GCA_947625665.1 uncultured Clostridia bacterium
GTCTAAAAGCACATGAAGCATTAAGTTTAGCTGCTAAAGTTATGACAGGACATTTAGAATTATTTATAGATTTATCAGAAGCAACTAAAAATACTCAAGTAATGATAGAAAAAGAAGAATCTAAGAAGGAAAAAGTATTAGAAATGTCAGTTGAAGAATTAGAGCTATCTGTACGTTCATTTAATTGTTTGAAGAGAGCTGGAATATCAACTGTTGAAGACTTAACAAATAAAACAGAAACAGACATGATGAAAGTTAGAAACTTAGGAAAGAAATCTCTTGATGAAGTAACAAATAAATTACATTCATTAGGTTTAGATTTCGCACAAGAAGAAGATTAAAAACAAGACAAAGCATAAATAAATAAAAAGGAAGGTGAAAGAAGTGGCTGCAAATAGAAAGCTAGGAAGACCAACAGACCAAAGAATGGGAATGTTAAAAACATTAACTACTGACTTGATTTTACATGGTAAAGTTGAAACAACTTTAAGTAGAGCTAAAGAAGTTAAATCAATAGCTGATAGCTTAATTTCATTAGCAGTTAAAGAAAAAGACAACTTTGAAACTGTAGATGTAAAAGTAGTTACTGCAAAATTAGATTCAAAAGGTAATAAGGTAACAGAAATAGCAAAGAGCAAAAATGGAAAAGAATATCTTAAAGTCGTAAAAGAAGAAAGAACAGAGAAAAGACAAAAAGATATGCCAACTAGATTAAATGCTAGAAGAAAAATGATGACAAAAATAAATAAAGTAAAAGATAGCGATGGAAATAACATTGACTTACCATCAAAATTATTCAACGAAATAGCTCCAAAATTTGATAGTAAAACAGTTGGAGGATATACAAGAATAGTTAGAGTTGGACCAAGAAGAGGAGACGGAGCAGAAGTTGCAATTTTAGAAATTATTTAGTTATATAAAAGGAAAGAGAATTAGAGAGATTCTCTTTTTTTTTGTCTTTTAACAAAAAACACAAGAATAGAATATAATAGCCATATAGGAGGAAAAGAAATGGAAGAATTTATTATACATACCATAATTTGGACCTTAGCCCTATATGGATTATTTGAAATTATAAAAGAAATAGTGTATATGTATGTGTATACAAAATTTAAAAGTGATGGGACATATTTAATAGTTGTAGCTAAAAATCAGGAAGAATATATAGAAAATTTTTTACGAACAACACTATTTAAAATTATATATGGAAAAGAAGAAAATTTAAAAAATATTTTTGTAGCAGATTTAAATTCAGTAGATAATACTAGAGAAATAATAAAAAGACTGTCAAGAGAAAATGAATATTTTAATTACATTAGTTGGAAAGAATGTAAAGATATAATTGATAATATAAATGAGAAATAAAATTAAATTATAAGGAATACTTGAAAAGTATTCTTTTTTAGTATAGAATTGCATTAACTATTAAATAATGTAAATACTAATAAATGAAAAAAGCAAAGTTGACGAAATCTCCAATTTTGTCCTAACTTTGTTTGGCATATAATAAAAGTAGATTTAGGAGGATAGATAATGAATAAAAAAACAGTAAAAGATATTGATTTAAAAGGTAAAAAAGTATTAGCACGTTGTGATTTTAATGTGCCTATGGACGAAAATCAAAATATAACGGATAATACAAGAATAGTAGCAGCATTGCCAACAATAAATTATTTATTAGAAAATAATTGTGCAGTAATATTATGTTCTCATTTGGGAAGACCAAAAGGGGAATTTAAAAAAGAATTTTCTTTAGCACCAGTTGCAAAGGAATTGTCAAAATTACTTGATAAAAATGTTATTATGGCACAAGATGTAATTGGAGAAGATGCCCAAGAAAAAGCACAAGCTTTGAAACCAGGAGAAATAATGTTATTAGAAAATGTAAGATTTCATAGAGAAGAAACAGATAATGAGCCAGAATTTGCTAAAAAATTAGCTAAATTTGCAGAAGTATTTGTAAATGACGCTTTTGGAACAGCACATAGAGCACATGCTTCAACAGCAGGAGTTGCAGATTACTTACCATCAGTATCTGGATTTCTAATTGAAAAAGAATTAAAGTTTTTAGGGGAAGCTTTAAATAATCCACAAAGACCTTTTCTAGCAATATTAGGTGGAGCTAAAGTTTCTGATAAAATTGGAGTTATAGATAGCTTATTAGAAAAAGTAGATACATTAATAATTGGTGGAGGTATGGCATATACATTCATTAAGGCACAAGGATTTGAAATAGGAAGATCACTATGTGAAGAAGACAAGTTAGACTTGGCAAGAGAAATAATGGCAAAAGCTGAAGAAAAAGGCGTGAAATTGATGTTGCCTATAGACACAATTGTTGCAGATGATTTTAGTAATAATGCTAATAGCAAACAAGTTCTCTCTAGAGAGATTCCATCAGAATGGGAAGGAATGGATATAGGAGAACAGACAAGAGAATATTATAAAGAAGAAATAAGAAAAGCGAAAACTATTGTATGGAATGGACCACTTGGAGTTTTTGAAATACCTAAATTTGCAGAAGGAACAAATGTTATAGCTCATGCAGTAGCAGATACTGATGCAATAAAAATAATTGGAGGAGGAGATTCAGCCTCAGCAGTAGAAAAAGCAGGAGTAGCAGATAAAATGACGCATATTTCAACTGGAGGAGGAGCTTCACTAGAATTTCT
>CANQPF010000098.1 GCA_947625665.1 uncultured Clostridia bacterium
CATTTTCTTTTACAACAATTGTTCCTTTTGTAATTGCCGAATCTTCATCTTGTACTTTTACTGATATTGTCCTTGTGCTATGGTCATATGTTACTGAAAGTATTTCTGGTACTTGTTTTTGTACTTTAATTTTTACGGTGTTATTTTCAGTAAGTGTAGCTGTATTCGATTCATTTGTGTCAAAACCAATACTTTCTACTGAGTAATTTATGTCTTCAAATGCTTGTGCATCTTCAGGTACTGTAACATTTATTCTATATGTTGCAGTCTCTTTTGCAGGGTCTGTTGCAATTGGTGCTTCTAAAGTTACCTTGCCATTTTCTCCAATATTATAAACTTTACCATCTTTTCCTGTAGCTTTTAATTTTAAGTTATTTAGGTATTCTGTAACTGGTCTATTTATTTTTATTTCATAATCTATTTGTACATTTTGACCTTTTTTAGCTACTATTTCTTTATTTGTTGAAGTTTCTTGTGTTTCTGGAATTGTTAATGTTGTTCCAACAATTTGAGCTGTATATGGTATATTTATATTTAAATCTTCTGCTAATATTATTTCTCCATAAGTTTTACCATTATTTAGGTTAACACCCTCTAAAATTAGTTGAATTCTATGCATTCCTGCATATTTTGGTATATGGTCTAATATAATTGTTACTTCTTCATTTTCTGCATTTGGCTTTACAACTTGATTTTCAGATGTTGCAAATTTAGGATCTCCATCTTTATCTAATACCTTCATTTTTAACGAAGTAATTGAGTTTAAACCACTTTCTATTTTGTATTTTACTTCAATCTTTCCAGTATTTTCGCCTTCTGTTAATATTTTAGCACTTGTTATTGTAGCTTTTGGCATTTGCTTGAATATTTCAAATGTTCCAAATCCATCAAGTGAAGTAAATTCTTTACCACCTAATACTTTTGCACTTATTATTTTATATGTGCGATATTTGTCAATTTCATCATATTTAATTTTAGCTCTAAATGTATCATATTGATTTTCAGTTTTTCCAATCTTTGTAACTTCAATCTCTTCTTCTATTCCTTCTACTTTTATATGTGTTACAGGATATATTCCAATACTGTTTTCTTTATATGTGTTGTTTGTGCTCTTAAATGTTATTTCTACATAGTTTTCTTCTCTTGATACATTTGTTACATTTATATCTTTTAAGTCAAAATCTTTTATTTGGAAACCTACTATCTTTTCTCCTTCTAATAGAAAATTATAGTTTTCTTCATGATTCATATTATCGTCCATTTTACTGTCTAAATCGTAAGTTCCCCTAATTTCTATTTTGTATTCTTTGCCATCTTCTAAATTATTTAATCCTTTTGTAATTACAGTTTCTTTTCCTGCTTCTATTACTTCTGTAAGTAGTGCACTAGCACCTTCTTCAAGTGGTGTAACAATTAACGTTACTTTATTATCTTTTAAAGCAAAATCTTTATCTGTAACATTTACTGTTATTTTTGGATTGTTTTTATCTGTATCATCATATTTATATTCAACTTTTGGTTTATCTTTTAGAACATCTACTGTTGTTTGATGTTGGCCATTTTCTTCTAAACTTATTGTTGTACCATCTGCAAAATGTATTGCTTTAGCAGTATATGTGATTTCTCCAGCTTCTTCTGGTGCAGTTAAAGTTGCTATAGTCGAATTTACATCTAATTCATGGCTTCTGCCCTTATTATCGGTTAATTCTATTTTTGTAATTGTGCTTCCTGTGTTATCTTGTAAACTTATATTAAATGTTATTTCTTTGCTTTTCTCTACATATTTGTCTGCTGTAAGTGTGAAGTCTGTTATTTTTGGTTCAACCTTAATATTTGAGTTTGTAAGTTCTTCGTTTGTGTGAGTTTTTCCATCCAATCTTTCATAACTTCCTGTAACTTTTATTACATATATTCCTACCTTACTACAATCTGTATTAAAGCTAATTACATAGTCTTTTCCAGTTTCTCCAATTTGCTCTATTATTGCATTTGATTCAACTGGTATTAATTCTTCTTGCCAAACATCTTGCTCACCTTGTTTTTTGTATAATGTTGCTTTTAAATCTTTTAAGATATTTTCTGAATCTTTTACATTTAATGTTGCAGTAATTTTTCCGTCTTGACCAATTACAGGTTGTTCTAAAGTTGCTGTTGGAGCTGCATAATGTGTTACAACTTTAGTCTCACTACCTTCTTCAAATTCTTTTATTATTATACCTGTTTTTAATTTCACTTGAGTAATATTGTATTCGTGTCTAAACTCTTCTTCTCCACCTGTTTCTATTTCTACTGTGTGTTTTCCTTCTTCTGTCTTTACTGGTATATTTTCTAAAGTTTCTTTTTTTCCATTTACTACTTTTTCTATATTTACACTTTTTATTTCTGCATTCATTGAATTTGTACTTGTAAATGTTATTGTTGTTTTACCTGTAACTGTATCTACTTTAGTTTCTGCTTGATTTGTGTTTATTTTAAAGTTATAATCACCTTTTATTTGTAAACCTGTAATTACTTCTTTAATTGTTCCTGGTGCTTCATTTTCTTGACCTTTTATTTCATATTCAATATCATATTCAATTTCAACTTCTATTGAATATATT
>CANQPF010000099.1 GCA_947625665.1 uncultured Clostridia bacterium
GTTTTTCTATCAAACAGAAAGCATTCCTATTTTAGTATGTATAAGTATAGTACAAATGGAGTAACAGACTGGAAGATTTTCTACGCAGATGAGGATTATATGTATATAATAAGCTCTAGTTATCTTAATTACAATAAATTACCTTCTCGGAACTAAGTTGGGTACTGGAACAGGGCAATATAATATTTATTTTGCAAATTATCAGGAAAAAGCTAGGTTAGATTCTATTGCAGGATATAAGTCTTCCGTAATATTAAATAGATTTATGACAAAGTGGAGTTTAGAAAAATCAACTGGTGCAAGCAATTTTGCTAAACAATTCTTGGATTACAATCTATGGAAAACTTATGCTAACAATGATTATTCTCTCGAAGCTGTAGGAACTCCTCCTGTAGAACTATACTATAAAAGTTACCATAGTAAGTATCCAAAAGTACAACTAAATCTAGAGGTCAATAACAACGGATACTATTCAGGTATTACATATAATTCAGGGGCGGTGATAACAGACACATCTGGTCTATACCTTATGCCGAATTCTGCCGATCGAGTATCATATCTAATCTTAGCGGGGCCTTGTGCTCTAGACAACAACGATTATTTAATATCGACTGTCTATGATAATGGATACTTCCTTAAGAACAACCCTTATTGCTATTCCAACAGTTATAGTGCTGGTTTTAGGCCTGTTGTAGTACTAAAGAAAGAACATAATATTTACAAAGATGGTTCTATTTGGAAATTTAAATAAATTTAGAAAGTTATAGAGAAAAATTTATAATTAATAAGCTACCACCCTAAAAAGGGTGGTAGCTTATTAATTCATGATTGGAATAGTATAATTTATTTTGAACTTGCATGAACTAATTCTTATGGTTTTGTACATATTTATAGAAGCTTCAATACTCTCAGAGGATATTTGAACTGACTATTGGAAGGATTTCTATATTGTGATACTTACAACCGTGGAAATAACTTGTCTAACAGTATGTTAAGTTGTGTCCAACACGGTTGTTTAAGCACTGTCTAATGTCATTGATTTATATAATTCTTCAACCATTTAGGTTTTTAAATATATAATAAATGTTAATAAAATTTTAAAACTTCTGAAAACTATTCTGCTAATTTTTTATGTACTCACTGTCCAATTAGCGTTTGAGGATTTGGTTATAACTATAGTTGATTTTAGAACTACAACTGGTCGAAACCCCATACGTGTCCAATTTAAAATTGATGTACAGTCATGAGCAAAAGTTTGTCCACTGTTCATTATCAAATTACTAGATGTCCCGCCTGCATATGGTGCTATCCACGCAATTCTCTGCGGGTCGCTACTTAAGTTGTTGTTAGCAGTATAAAGGGCATCTGAACCATAGCTGAGAGTAGAAGTAAATTCATACCCTTGAGAAGTTACTTTTAATCCATTAAACTTATTACTAGGATATTTGGCATTCCAACTTTTTACCATCATATCTATTGGTATAGTTCCTACGGCTTGATATCCTATATTTTCATTTATTAGAAATTCCCACATATTGTTATCAAGTAGGAAAGCCGCATCTTTACACCTCTGCGTGTTTTCTCCACAATTGTATCCAATTAGAAATCTTTGAGCTACGATATTCTGACTATAATTAGATAATTCACTTATCGTTTTACCAGGAGTATTATTAAATGTAACGCTTAAGCTTGAAGGTCTAGAGTTTATATAAGAAGAAGCGTTTGAACCAATGTCTGCATTTCTTAAACACGATGATGTAACTATATACACATAATCCTCGTCCGCATAAAATATTTTCCAGTCTGTTACGACCTTTGCGTTATATTGCTTTTGTCTTTACAAGCAACTTTATTCACCAATTGTTTCATTTATTACCTTTGCATAGGATGTATCATTTATAGTATACCTTCGTCAGAGATTAAAAAGTAAAATATAGAAAGTTGAAAAAAGGGAAAAAAAATGTTAAAATAATCACATAAATATTCTAAAAATAGGAGGCGATTAAAATTAGTGAGTTTGATAAAATAGATTATTGGATATCAATGGCAAATTACGATTTAGAAACAGCAAAAGCAATGTTAAAAACAAAGAGATATTTATATGTTGGGTTTATGTGTAATCAGGTAATAGAAAAAATTTTAAAAGCTTATTTTGTAAAAATAAAAAAAGTTCAACCACCATATACACATAAGCTTAGAAGATTAGCAGAAGAATGTAATTTATATAAAAATGAAATGAATGAAAATCAAAAGCTTTTTTTAGATAAATTAGCTCCCTTAAATATTGAAGCCAGATATCCTTCTGAAAAACAAAGAATGTTTGAAATGATAAATAATGAAAAACTTTGTAGTAGTATTTTAAAAGAAACGGAGGAATTTGTAAAATGGATAGAGAAAAAGCTAGAAAACTAGTAGAAGAATATAGTAAAATTGTTGTAGCAAATATGATTGTAAATAAGATAATTTTATTTGGTTCTTATGCTAGAGGAGATTATAGAAAAGATAGTGATATAGATGTAGCTGTTATAGTGCCTCCAGGCAGTATATCAAAAAATATGCTAGAAGATATGACTAAGTTATT